>NZ_JBFUIU010000460.1:0-7237 GCF_056401695.1 Variovorax sp. P4_D9 | reverse complement strand
GCTCGGTGCAGACCATCGCCCGCTTCATGACCGAGAAGCTCGGGCCCACGCGGGCGATGCTGGCCGTAGTGCTGGCCGGTGCGCTGGTCACCTATGGCGGCGTCAGCCTGTTCGTCGCCTTCTTCGTGCTGACGCCGATGGCGCAGGCGCTGTTCCGCGCCGCCAATATTCCGGCGCGGCTGATGCCGGCCGCGATCGCGCTCGGGACCTCGACCTTCACGATGTCGGCACTGCCGGGAACGCCCGCCATCCAGAATGCGATCCCGATGCCCTTCTTCGGCACCACCGCCTTCGCGGCACCGGGACTCGGGGTGATCGCCTCGGCGATCATGCTGGGCTTCGGCATGTGGTGGTTGCGGCGCGCGGAGGCCAAGGCCCGCGCGGCCGGCGAGGGTTTCGGCATCCAGGACTCCGACGCCCACGTCGATGCCGCGGAAGATCCGCTGGTGCGCGAGCGTGCCACCACCGCCGGCAGCTTCGACCCGGCCGAGGTCCAGCACGGCCAGCACGGAAGCGGCCAGCCCGGCATCGTGGTCGCCTTGATGCCGCTGGTGGTGGTGGTGGTGGTCAATCTCCTGATGGCGCTGGTGGTGCTGCCGCGCATGGACACCGGCTACCTCGCCGAGGCGCGCTTCGTCAGCCTGTCCAATGTCGGCGGCGTCTGGGCGGTGCTGGTGGCACTGGCCGCGGCGATGGCGGTGCTGGTGGCGCTGAACTGGAAACGCCTGCCTTCGCTGCGCGCCACGGTCGATGCCGGGGCCAACGCCTCGGTGCTGCCGGTGGTCTGCGTCGCCAGCCTGGTGGGCTTCGGCGCGGTGGTGGCCGCGATGCCGGCCTTCGAGCTCGTTCGCGAATGGGTGCTGGGCATCGGCGGCGGGCCGCTGGTGTCGCTGGCGCTGTCCACCAACATCCTGGCAGCCCTCACCGGCTCGGCCTCCGGCGGCCTGACGATCGCGCTCGACGCGCTGGGCGGCACCTTCATGGAACTGGCCGCCACCACCGGCCTCGATCCGGCGCTGATGCACCGGGTCGCGGTGATCGGTGCCGGCACCCTCGACAGCCTGCCGCACAACGGCGCGGTCGTCACGTTGCTCGCGGTCTGCGGCACCAAGCACCGCGAGAGCTATTTCGACATCGTGATGGTCGGCATCGTCGGCGCGCTGATCGCCCTGATTGCGGTGATCGTGCTCGGCTCGGCCGTCGGCTCGTTCTGAGCCTCGGCTCAGCCCACCCGGCGCCGCATGCCCCCGAAGTGGGGCTCCGGCGGGGTCGCTTGGCGGCGCGCATAGGCCGCCTCGGCCGCCTCCAGGGCTTCGCAAAGCAGGTTCAGCGCCCGGACATCCTGTTGGCTCGGCGGTATTCCGACCCCGCACATGAAGTCGCCGAGCTGCTCGATCAATACTTCGCGCGCCGCTGCTACGGCCAGCCGGCAGCGCACCATCTCGCCCCGCAGCTTCGCCAGCTCGCCTCTTTTCGACCGGTGCACGACATCCCCTGTTCGCCAATTGGAGTACTTAGGTATTAGCAAACGATAAGGCCTTCGCGACCTGGGGTCCATATGGCTTAGGCGCTATCCGTTCCGCGCAGTCGCAATCCGGCGCAATCTGCGCCTTGCGCCCGCGCCGCCGCAGCAGGAAGATGGCGGCCGCCGAAGGAGACCTGCCGACGGTGGTGTCCAAATCGGCGACCTTCCATACCGGAGCCGCGCCATGAACAAGCTGACCTCCCTGCTGCTGTGGCCCGCCATCGCCATCCTCGGAGCCTTCTCGTTCGCGGCGCTGGCGCTGGGCCGCGGCGAGAGCGTCAACGCGGTCTGGCTGGTGACCGCGGCGCTGTGCGTCTACTTCATCGCCTACCGCTTCTACAGCAAGTTCATCGCCGACAAGGTGCTGCGGCTCGACGACACGCGCATCACGCCGGCGCTGCGCCACAACGACGGCATGGACTACGTGCCGACCAACAAGTGGGTGCTCTACGGCCACCATTTCGCGGCCATCGCGGGTGCCGGGCCGCTGGTCGGGCCGGTGCTGGCGGCGCAGATGGGCTACCTGCCGGGCACGCTGTGGATCCTCTCGGGCGTGGTGCTGGCCGGCGCGGTGCAGGACTTCATCGTGCTCTTCGCGTCGGTGCGGCGCGACGGCAAGTCGCTCGGCGAGATGATCAAGATGGAGCTCGGCCCGGTGCCGGGCACCCTGGCGCTGGTCGGCGTGCTGGCGATCATGATCATCATCCTGGCGGTGCTGGCGCTGATCGTCGTGAAGGCGCTGACCGGCAGCCCGTGGGGCCTGTTCACGATCTTCGCCACTATCCCGATCGCGCTGCTGATGGGCGTCTACATGCGCATCATCCGGCCCGGCCGCGTCGGCGAGGCCTCGGTCTTTGGCGTGGTGCTGCTGCTGGCATCGATCTTCCTCGGCCGCGCGGTGGCCGAGAGCGCAACCTGGGCGCCGTGGTTCACCCTCACCGGCCCGCAGCTGGCCTGGGCGCTGATCGTCTACGGCGCCATCGCCGCCAGCCTGCCGGTGTGGCTGATGCTGGCGCCGCGCGACTACCTCAGCACCTTCCTCAAGATCGGCACCATCGTCGCGCTGGCGATCGGCATCTACTACGTGGCGCCGATGCTGGCGATGCCGGCCACCACGCGCTTCATCGACGGCAGCGGGCCGGTGTTCTCGGGCAAGCTGTTCCCGTTCCTGTTCATCACGATCGCCTGCGGTTCGGTGTCGGGCTTTCATGCGCTGATCTCGTCGGGCACGACGCCGAAGATGATCGAGACAGAGTCGCACATGCGATTCATCGGCTTCGGCGGCATGCTTGCCGAATCCTTCGTGGCGGTGATGGCGCTGACGGCCGCCAGCGTGCTCGACCCCGGCATCTATTTCGCGATGAACGCGCCGGCCGCGGTGATCGGCACCACCGCCGCCCACGCGGCCGAGGTGATCTCGGGCTGGGGCTTCACGATCACGCCCGAGCTGATCAACCAGACCGCGATCGACATCGGCGAGACCAGCATCCTCTCGCGCGCCGGCGGTGCGCCGACCCTGGCGGTCGGCATGGCGCAGATCCTCGGCCAGGCCTTCGGCGGCAAGTCGATGGAAGCCTTCTGGTATCACTTCGCGATCCTGTTCGAGGCGCTGTTCATCCTGACCGCGGTCGACGCCGGCACACGGGTCGGCCGCTTCATGATCCAGGACATGCTGGGCCACCTCTACAAGCCGCTCGGCAACACCGATTTCCTGCCCGCCAACATCGTCGCCACGCTGCTCTGCGTCGGGCTCTGGGGCTACTTCCTGTACCAGGGCGTGGTCGATCCGCTCGGCGGCATCAACACGCTTTGGCAGCTGTTCGGCGTCGGCAACCAGATGCTGGCCGGCATCGCGCTCCTTCTGTGCACCAGCGTGCTGGTGAAGATGAAGCGCGAGCGCTATGTGTGGGTCACGCTGGTGCCGACGGCCTGGCTGCTGATCACGACGCTGACCGCGGGCGTGCAGAAGATCTTCCACCCCGACCCGGCGATCGGCTTCCTGGCCCTGGCGCGCAAGTTCGGCGACGCCGCCGCGCAGGGGACGCTGATCGCGCCGGCCAAGTCGATCGCCGAGATGCAGCGCGTGGCCTTCAACAACACTCTCGACGCTTTCGTCTGCGGCTTCTTCGTGCTGCTGGTGATCGCCATGTGCGTGTTCGCGGCCAAGATCTGCCTGCAGGCGCTGAAGCAGGCCCGGCCGACCGCGCAGGAGATTCCGCCGATGACCGGGGCGCAGGGAGCGGCATCGTGATGAGGGAAACAACCGGCGTCGAGGCCGATGGCTCGCTGGGCAGGCGCTTTCGCAGCCTCTGCTCGGCCTGCCGGCAGGTCTTCGGCATGCCCGACTACGAGCGCTATCTCGCACACGCGGCGACGCTGCATCCTGGCGAGCCGGTGCTGAGCCGCAACGACTATTGCGCCCGTGTCATCGAGCGCCGCTATGGCCAGGGGGTCGGACGCTGCTGCTGAGCCCTGGCTGGCGCATCGCCGGCGGCCCGGCAGGATCGCCGGCGCTTTCCTAGAATCGACCGGTTAGCGCCGATCCCGCCTTATCCGGAAAAGCCTCTAAATCGCCCGGAAACCCGCATGGGGACTGGTGAATATGCTTATCCGGATAAGCCGCGAACCAAAAAATAGTTTGTTTCCATAAGGCTGGCTTTTACATTCCACGCTCGCTTTGACGGGTGGCGGACGCGCCGCCTTCCAGCAACTGACACACGATGTACCAATACACAGATTTCGACCGCCAGTTCGTGCACCTGCGCGCCGCGCAATTCCGCGACCAGCTCGAGCGCTGGCAGAGCGGCAAGCTCGCCGAAGACGAGTTCCGCCCGCTGCGCCTGCAGAACGGCTGGTACGTCCAGCGCTACGCGCCGATGCTGCGCGTGGCCGTGCCCTACGGCGAACTGTCCAGTAACCAGTTGCGCGTGCTGGCCAAGATCGCCCGCGAGTACGACGAGCCCGAGGCCGAGGTCTACAAGCACGCGCTGGCGACCCAGGGCAAGCTCGGCACGCACAAGCTGCCGACTCACTACGCCCACTTCACGACGCGCCAGAACGTCCAGTACAACTGGATCCCGCTCACCAAGTCGGCCGACGTCATGGATCTGCTGGCCACGGTCGACATGCACGGCATCCAGACAAGCGGCAACTGCATCCGCAACATCACGAGCGATGAGCGCGCCGGCATCGCAATCGACGAGATCGCGGACCCGCGTCCGTTCGCCGAGATCATGCGGCAGTGGAGCACGCTGCACCCCGAGTTCGCCTTCCTGCCGCGCAAGTTCAAGATCGCGATCACGGGCGCCAAGGAAGACCGCGCCGCCACCGGCTGGCATGACGTCGGCCTGCACCTGGTGAAGAACGACGCCGGCGAACTCGGCTTCCGCGTCCAGGTGGGCGGCGGCATGGGCCGCACGCCGATCATCGGCACCGTGCTGCGCGAGTTCCTGCCGTGGAACCAGATCATGAATTACCTCGAGGCGGTGATCCGGGTCTACAACCGCTACGGCCGGCGCGACAACATCTACAAGGCGCGCATCAAGATCCTGGTCAAGGCCGAGGGCCAGCGCTACATCGACGACGTCGAGGCCGAATACAAGCAGGTCATCGAGCACGACGGCGCGCCGCACACTATCACGCAGGCCGAACTCGACCGCGTCAGCGCCTCCTTCGTGCCTCCGACGCTGGCCACCCGCGTCTTCCGCAGCGCCGAGGCCACCGACGCCGACCTGCGCGCGCAGGCCTCCGACGACGTGATGTTCGCGCGCTGGCTGCAGCGCAACGTGGCGCCGCACCAGAACCCCGCACTGCGCGCCGTCACGCTGTCCTTCAAGCGACGCCTGCAGGCGCCGGGCGATGCCTCGGCCGACCAGCTCGACACCGCCGCCCGCCTGGCCGACCGCTTCTCGGCCGGCGAAGCCCGCGTCACGCACGACCAGAACCTGCTCTTGCCCTGGGTCCATGCCGAAGACCTGCACGCCCTGTGGCTGGCCGCCCGCGAGGCCGGCTTCGCGAGCGCGAACGTGCACCTGCTGACCGACATGATCGCCTGCCCCGGCGGTGATTTCTGCGCCCTGGCCAATGCACGCTCGATTCCGATCGCCGAAGCGATCACCGAGCGCTACCAGGACCTCGACGAGCTCGACGACCTCGGCGAGATCGATCTCCACATCAGCGGCTGCATCAATTCGTGCGGCCACCACCACAGCGGCCACATCGGCATCCTCGGCGTCGACAAGGACGGCAAGGAGTGGTACCAGGTCACCCTCGGCGGCTCCGACGGCTCCGCGCTCAGCGGCACGCCGCAGCCCGGCAAGGTGGTCGGCCCGTCGTTCTCGGCGGCCGAAGTGCCCGACGTGATCGAAGCCGTGCTCAACACCTACCGCGACACCCGCGAAGCCGGCGAGACCTTCATCGACGCGCTGCGCCGGGTTGGCATCGAACCCTTCAAGGCCGCCGCCAACGGCGCCCGCTTCAAGGTCGAGGTGGCCGCATGAACCGCACCCTGACACTCATCGCCGCCGAGGACCACGTCGACAACGGCGACCCGAACGTGCTGCAACTGCCCAACGATGCCGAYCCGCTGGCSATCGAGGTCTGCCTCGACGATGTCGATCGCATCGACCTCGACTTCCCGAAGTTCACCGATGGCCGCGCCTATAGCCAGGCCTTCCTGCTGCGCCGGCGCCTCGGCTTCAAGGGCGAAATCCGCGCCACCGGCGACGTGCTGATCGACCAGCTGGTGCAAATGCAGCGCATGGGATTCTCGAGCGCGGTGCTCAAGGAAGGCGTCGACGCCTCCGCGGCCCAGCGCCAGTTCGACCGCTTCGCCGCGTTCTATCAGGGCGACGCCGTGCAAGCCACGCCGTTGTTCACGCGCACCTGAGCGGGCCGTCGGCACGCTCCTGCCCCCACTGGAAACCTCGCCACATGAGCATCGATCTCGCACAAATCAACGCCAAGCTCGGCCGCAACGCCGAGGGCCTCGTGGACTGGGCCGTCGGCCTGGGCCGGCCGGCGATCATCACCACCAACTTCAGGCCCTTCGAGGCGGTGATCCTGCACATGGTCACGCGCGCGAAGCCCGACGTGCCCGTCATCTGGATGGACAACGGCTACAACACCGACGCCACCTACCGCTTCGCCGACGAGGTGACGAAGCTGCTGGACCTGGATCTGCGCATCTTCGTGCCTCGGCGTTCGCGGGCGCATCGCGAAGCGGTGGAAGGCCCGACGCCGTCGCTCGACGATCCGCGCCACGCCGCCTTCACCGAGGAGGTGAAACTGGAGCCCTTCGCGCGCGCCCTGCGCGAGATGGCACCGCAGGTGTGGTTCACCGCGCTGCGGGCCACCGACACCGCCGTGCGCGCGCAGATGGAGCCGGTCAGCATCAATCCCGACGGCCTGATCAAGGTCGCGCCGCTGCTGCACTGGTCGTCGAAGGATCTGCACGCCTATTGCCAGGCGCATGGCCTGCCCAACAACTTCGACTACCTGGATCCGACCAAGGGCGAGGACAGCCGTGAATGCGGTCTGCATCTCGCGCACTGATGTTCCACGCCGCATCCGATCCATTCTCTGAGCGCCCCATTCCATGAACGCCCGTACCGATTCCGAGCTGCTGCTGCAAACCGCGCAGTCGCTCTCGCGCCTGTCCAACACGCAACTCGACGCGCTCGAGGAAGAGACCATTTTCATCCTGCGCGAGGT
>NZ_JBFUIU010000459.1:0-7237 GCF_056401695.1 Variovorax sp. P4_D9 | reverse complement strand
GCCCTTGGGTCCGCCTGATTCACCCACCGTCGGCACGTCGGGGAAGCTCGCGTTGCGCTGCGGCGCCGTCACCGCCAGGAAGCGCAGCTTGCCGGCGCGCTGCAGCGGACCCGCGGTGGCGGCACTGCCGAGCGCGAAGGCCAGCTCGCCGGTCGACACCGAGGTGTAGAGCTGCGTCGTCTCCTTGTAGAGCACGTGCTCCATCTGGATGCCGGTGGCGGATGCGAACAGCTCGGAACCGAGGTGAACCGGGTTGCCGATCGACCAGGAGCCGTAGTTGAGCTTGCCGGGGTTGGCCTTGGCGTCCGCGATGAGGTCGCCGACGGTCTTGTACTTGCTGTTGGTCGCGACCGTGAAGAAGAAGTAGGTCTTGAACAGCGGCAGCAGCGTGTCGAAGTCCTTCACCGGGTCGTAGGGCAGCTTCTTGAACAGCGCCGGGTAGGCGGCCAGGTGCACGTTGTCGAGCACGATCATGTCGTGGCCGTCCTTGGCGCCGCGCTTGAAGGCGTCAATCGCGATGAAGCCGTTGCCGCCCGGTCGGTTCTCCACCACCACCGGCTGACCCCAGGCGCGCGAGAGCTTGTCGGCCACCAGGCGCGCAACGCCGTCGGGACCGCCGCCGACCGGGAACGGCGTGATGATGCGCACCGGCTTGGTCGGGAACTGCTGCTGCGCGAAAGCACCCATCGGCAGCGCCGCGGCGGTCAATGTGCCGGCGGCCAGAGCGAGGCCGCGTTGAGCCAGGAAGCGTCGTGTGACTTGCATGTTGGAATGGTGAAGAAGAAGAAGAAGAAGGGAATTCAGTCGATGTAGCGCAGGCCGGCCTTCTCGAGCGGCTCGCGCATCTTGTACATGTCGAGCCCGAGCACGCCGGAGGCCAGCTTCTCGCGCTTGGCGCCCTCGTTGGCTTCACGTGCAATCGCGGCTTCGAGCGCCTTGGCGGCCATCGCCTTGGGCACGCAGACCACGCCGTCGTCGTCGGCCACGATCACGTCGCCGGGGGTCACCAGCATGCCTGCGCAGACCACCGGAATGTTGACCGAACCGAGCGTGGCCTTGATGGTGCCCTTGGAGGAAATGGCGCGGCTCCAGACTGGGAAGTTCATTTCCTGCAGCGTCTTCACGTCGCGCACGCCGGCATCGATGATCAGCGCACGGGCGCCGCGGGCCTGGAAACTGGTCGCCAGCAGGTCGCCGAAGTAGCCGTCGGTGCATTCGGAGGTGACCGCGGCCACCACCACGTCGCCGGGCTGGATCTGCTCCGCCGCAACATGCATCATCCAGTTGTCGCCGGGCTGCAGCAGCACCGTGACCGCGGTGCCCGACACCTGCACGCCGGGATAGATCGGGCGCATGTAGGGCTTGAGCAGGCCCACGCGGCCCATGGCCTCGTGCACCGTGGCCGAGCCGAGCTTGGCCAAGGCGTCGGCCGTGGCGCGGTCGGCGCGCTCGATGTTGCGATAGACGACTCCGAGTTCGTACATGGTCTGGTCTCCTTGGGGTTTCAGCGGCCCTTGGCCTTGAGCGCGGCGTCGAGCCGCGGGAACACGCGGCGCGCATTGCCTTCGTAGATCTGGTGGCGGTCGGCGTCGCTCAGGATCTTGCTCGCCGCGATGTAGCGCTTGGTGTCGTCGTAGTAGTGGCCGGTGGTCGGGTCGATGCCGCGCACCGCGCCGATCATTTCCGAGGCGAACAGCACGTTCTTGACCGGGATCACCGCGTTCAGCAGGTCGATGCCCGGCTGGTGGTAGACGCAGGTGTCGAAGTAGATGTTGTTGAGCAGGTGCTCGTCGAGCAGCGGCTTCTTGAGTTCCTGCGCCAGGCCGCGGAAGCGGCCCCAGTGGTAGGGCACCGCGCCGCCGCCGTGCGGGATCAGGAAGCGCAGCGTCGGGAAGTCCTTGAACAGGTCCGAGGTCAGGCACTGCATGAAGGCCGTGGTGTCGGCATTCAGATAGTGCGAGCCGGTGGTGTGGAAGGCCGGGTTGCAGCTGGTGCTGACGTGGATCATCGCGGGGATGTCGTACTCGACCATCTTCTCGTAGATCGGGTACCACTGGCGATCGCTCAGCGGCGGACTGGTCCAGTGGCCGCCGCTCGGATCGGGGTTCAGGTTGATGCCGACGTTGCCGTAATCCTTGACGCACTTCTCGAGCTCGGGGATGCAGGTCTTCGGGTCGACGCCCGGCGACTGCGGCAGCATCGCGGCCGGGATGAAGTGGTCGGGAAACAGCTGGCTGACCCGATAGCAGAGCTCGTTGCAGATCGCCGCCCAGGTCGACGAAGTCTCGAAGTCGCCGATGTGGTGGGCCATGAAGCTGGCGCGCGGGCTGAAGATGGTCAGGTCGGAGCCGCGCTCCTTCATCAGCTTGAGCTGGTTGTTCTCGATGGTCTCGCGGATGTCGTCGTCGCTAATCTTGAGATCGCTGGCCTTGGGCGCCTTGGATGGGTCCTTAAGGCCGGCGATCTGCAGGTCGCGCCAGGCGCCGAGGGCGGCAGGGGCGGTCGTGTAGTGACCGTGGACGTCGATGATCATGTCGTTGCTCCTGTGGTTTTGATCAGTTGAGGACAGAGAAAAAACTGCTGCGCAGTTTCTTGATCTGTCCCGCAATGTCTCAGGGTGGGTCCATGCCCTGGGCGCGCTTGGCGGCATCGGCCTCGGGCGAGGCCATGAAGGCCAGCATCGCACGCACCGTCTCGGCCTGAGCCGATCCGATGCAGACGCCGGCTGAAAAAGTGGTGACGATCTGAATCGCAGTCGGCATCGGGCCGAGCAGGTCGATGCCCTGCACGTGGATCAGTTCGCTGAGTTGCTGGAAGCCCAACTCGACCTCGCCGCGGGCCACCAGCGTGCCGACCGGCACGCCCGGAGGCGGCTGGACGATGCGCGCCTTGATCTCGTCGGCGATGCCCCAGCGCTCGAACAGCGCCGCCAGCGCGACGCCGCTCGGACCGGTGGAATAGCTGAGGCTGCGGGCCGCGAGCACGGAATGCCGAAGCGCCTCCTCGGAGCCGATATCCGGATGCGGCGCACCCGCCTTGACGGCCACCGCCACGCCCGACAGCACCAGGTCGGTCTTGCTGGCGGCCTCGATGCGGCCGGCGGCGATCAGCTTGTCGATCGCGTCGGAGGCCAGCACCACCACGTCGAAGGCCTCGCCGCCCTGAACCCGCTTGGCGGCGTCGACGCCGCCGACCGATTCGATCGCCGCCGTGACGCCCGAGCGCTGCTCGAAAGCGGCTACCAGATCGGCCAGCACCTGGCGGGTGGCCATCGACGAGATACCCTTGATCGCAGTCTTCTGCATGCTTTTCGCCTTGTCTCCAATGCCGGTGCTGCCGGCTCGATGGAGCGGATTTTGCGGCGGTATGGCCCTGCAGGATCTGCCATAAGCCACTAGCAGCTAGAACAAAACGGCATATCATCCAGGGCTGAGCCCGGAGAAGTCCCTTGGACCTGAAACAGCTGGCGTATTTCGTTCGCGTCGCCGAGCTGGGCAGCTTCACCCGCGCCGCGGTGGCGCTCAAGGTGGCGCAGCCCGCGCTGAGCCGGCAGGTGCGCCTGCTCGAGGTGGAACTGCGGCAGAACCTGCTGGTGCGCAACGGCCGCGGCGCCACACCGACCGAGGCCGGCCAGGTGCTGCTGGCGCATGGGCGCGGGATCCTGCATCAGGTGGAGCGCGCCCGCGAGGAGCTCGACCGAGTGCGCGGGTCGCTGGCCGGCCGGGTGGCGGTCGGCCTGCCGCCCAGCATCGCACGGGTGCTGACGGTGCCGCTGACCCGCGCCTTCCGCGAGCAGATGCCGCAGGCCCAGCTGTCGATCAGCGAGAACCTCTCGACCGCCATGCAGGACCAGCTGCTGCACGGTGGGCTGGACATCGCGGTGCTCTACGACGCCCGACCGATGCCCGGGCTGGATGTGCAGCGGCTGCTGGAGCAATCCCTGCTGTTGGTCGGCCGCCGTCCGCCCGGCCTGCAGGAAGACCCTCCGCCGCCGCCGCTGTCCCTGGCCGAGGTGGCCCGGCTGCCGCTCGTGATCCCGAGCCGGCCCAATGCGATCCGGATGTACGTCGAGTCGGAGATGGCCGGCATCGGCTGCACGCCGCGGGTGGCGCTCGAGATCGACGGCGTCTCGGCGATGCTCGACCTGGTCGCCGACGGCGCCGGGTTCGCGATCCTGTCGCGCAACGCGGTGATCCGCTCGATCAACCCCTCGGCCTACACCCTGCGCGAGATCGTGTCGCCGCCGTTGCGGATCCCGGTGTTCACCGCGGTCAGCGCATTGCGGCGGGCCACGCTGACGCAGCAGGCGACGCTGGAGCTGATCCGCAAGACCGGCGAGACGCTTCTCAGGGGCTGATTCACGGCTTGCCGCGCGCGGCCAGCAGCCGGTCGGCATAGTCCTGCCAGGTCGCCTGCTTGTCGAGCCCGTCGAAAACGCCGGCCCTGGCCTGGTCGGCCACCCACTGCTGCTTGTCGGCGATCGCCGAGCTCATGGTCGGCGCGAAGCCGGCCTCGTGCACCGTGTTCGCCGCCTCGCGCATTTCCTCGGCGCGGCGCTGGCCGTGCTGCACCACGCGGCTGAAGAAGTAGGCGCCCTGCCGGCTCCAGTCGATGCTCGGGAAAGTTTCCTGCAGGGTCGGCAGCACATGGTCTTCGACCCCGTAGGCGCGCGCGGTGGTGTAGCTCTCGATCACCAGCGCCTCGAGGCCCTTGATCATCACGCTGCGGCTCATCTTGATCGCGCTGGCCACGCCCAGGCGCTCGCTCACGGCCTTGGTGTCGAGGCCCCAGGCGGAGAGCGCCTCGGCCAGCTCGGCGGCGCGTTCGCCGCCCAGCAGCATCGGCACGCGGATTCCGTAGGGCGGCACCGAGGTCATCACGCCGGCTTCGACGTAATGCGCGCCGGCGGCTTCGACCAGCGCCGCGCACTGCTGCTTGGTGCCGGGCGAGGCCGAGTTGAGGTCGAGGAAGACGGTGCCCGGGCGCAGCCGAGGCGCCGCCTCCTGCGCCACGCCCAGCGTGTTCGAGGCGGTGACGGCGGAGATCACCAGCGTGCTGGCCTGGCACAGCGCGCCCATGGACGGGTGCGCCGCCACGCCGGCCCCGGCCGCGTGGGCCTGCTCGCCCGCCTGCTGCGCAGGGTCGATGAACTTCAGGTCCCAGGCGCCGACCGTCCGCACTCCGGGCTTGTCCTTGAGGCCGAGCGCGAAGGTCTTGCCCACCTCGCCATAGCCGATCAGGCCGATGTGTTCGAGCTGCATGTCCGTCTCCGTCCGAAAAATCTACTGGCGCGGAATGCCCGCGGCGGCGATCACGCCGCTCCAGCGGCGGATCTCGCTGTCGAGCAGCGCCGCCAGCTCCTCGGGGCTGCTGGCACGCGGCTGCACGTTAAGCGCAGCCAGCTGCTGCTGGACCTCGGGCGATGCCAGCGCCGCGCGGACTGCGCGGTTGAGCCGATCGATGCGCTCGCGCGGCGTCTTCGCCGGTGCGGCCAGCGCATTCCAGGAGCGCACATCGAAGCCCTTGATCCCGGCGCTTTCGGCCGCCGTGGGCACGTTGGGCAGGGCCGGGTTGCGCTTCTCGCCCATCACGGCGATCGCGCGCAGCGCCTTGCCGGTGATCTGCGGCATGAGCGGAGACAGGATCTCGACTCCGGCGTCGACCTGTCCGCTGCGCAGCGCCGTCAAGACCGCCGGCGTGCCGTTGAAGGGCACCACCTGGGCATCGATGCCGGCCCGGCTCTTGAACAGCTCGGCCGCCAGGTGCTGGGTGCTGCCGACGTTGACGGTGCCGATGTTCAGGGCGCCGGGCCGCGCCTTGGCGGCCGCCACCAAGTCCGCCAGGCTGCGCAGCGCCGAGCCCTCGGGCACCACGATCGCGAGGTCGAAATAACCCAGCAGCGAGATCGGCGCGAAGTCCTTGCGGGTGTCGAAGGGCAGGCGCTTGAAGAGGCCCTCGCTGACCGCCGTGCCGTTGCTCATCAACAAGAGCGTGAGGCCGTCCGGCGCCGCACTGGCCACCGTCGTGCCGGCCACCACGCCACCGGCACCGGGGCGGTTGTCGACGATCACGGGCTGGTTCAGCTGGCTGGCCATCGCCTTGCCGACCACGCGTGCCGTGAGGTCGGCGACCCCGCCGGCGCCGAAGGGGACCACCAGCCGGATCGGCTGGGTGTCGCGGCTGTCGGCCTGGGCGGCGAAGGGGCAGGCGGCGGCTAGGCCGAAGGCTGCCAACGAAAGAAGAAGCGGTCGGCGCTTCAAGTGCATGGACAATTCCTTCTGCTTCTGGGGCCGCCAGTGTAGGCCGATGCTCTTGCCAAGCCGATCCGATGCGCTGCTCTTTTCCAGATGAATGCGCGTCTCTATCAAGAGCTTGAGCACCTGAGTGCCGCCGAAAAGCGGGCCCTGGATGAAGCCTTGATTCTCAGCGCCGACAGCGAAGCCTCCGCCCCGTTGGTCACCGAAGCTCAACGCGCTGAGCTTCGGTCGCGACTTGCGCGCCATCGTGCTCATCCGGAAGAATCAGGCATCGGGTTTTCGCAGCTCAAGGCGCAGCTCCTCGGCAATTCGCGCTAGGCATGCTTTTTGAATTGACGTCCTCCCCGCCCTTGAAGGACGAGGATTCCTGCTGAGGCGGCCTGCGCGTTACGCACGGCCTGCCTCTTCGGTGGGTTCCTGCTTCGCCGGGGCTGCGTGCTTCGTCCTTGCGGACGCTGCGCGTCTGACCACCCCTCCACAGGCAGCGGGCTTCGAAGAAGAAGCCCAGACCGCGTGCCCCGCGGCCAGAATGTTCTTTGCGGCGTTGACGTCCGCATGCTCTGTGTGGCCGCAGGCCACGCAGGCGAAGAGCGCCTGGCTCTTTCTGCTTTCTGCCGCCTCATGTCCGCAGACGCGGCACGTGCGGCTGGTGTAGGCCGGGTTCACGGCCAGCACCTGGCCGCCGTGCGCGGCTAGCTTGTATTCGAGCTGGCGCCTGAACTCGCCCCAAGCGGCGTCGAGGATGCCGCGGTTGAGGCCCGCCTTCTGGCGGACCTTCCTGCCAGGGAGCTGCGCGCTGCCGCGCGCCGAGGCGGTCATCGCCGCAACGCGCAGGTCCTCGATCGCGATCACCGTATGCTCGGCCGCCAAGCCGCTCGTGAGCTTGTGCAACCAGTCGTTGCGCTGCTGCGCGATGCGCCTGTGCAGCGCGCGCAATTTTACGACCGCCTTCTTGCGAATGCACGAGCCCTTGACCTTGC
>NZ_JBFUIU010000458.1:0-7250 GCF_056401695.1 Variovorax sp. P4_D9 | reverse complement strand
AGCCCGTACAGGCCGGTCAGCGCCAGCAACTGCTCCACGGTCAATGATGAAGGGTCTGTTTCCAACACGGACAGCCGGCTCTGGCTGATGCCAACGCGAGCACCGGCTTCGGCTTGTGTGAGCCGCTTGGCCTTTCGCGCGCTGGCCAGGAGGTGACCCAGCTGCGTTGGATTGGAGAGGAACTGTTGCATGACGGATATCCGCTAGGCAGATATTCGCATCATATCTCTCTTGCGCATAAAAAGCAAATATCTGTATGACGCATTTGTTGTGAATATGCGCCGAGGAAGTATCGGCTGCGATCCGAACGGCGCAATGCGCAGCCGTCGGCGCACACCTCCTTGATGTCCGCGTGCGCCGCGCTCGGCAGCTCAATTCATGTTGCAACTTCACATGGGCAGATTGGCGCAAGCGTTGGCTGGTGGCAGTGTCCGGTCGGAGCGGATTCCGTGCCAAGTTGCCCATCGACGTTCAGGTCCAGCAGACCTACAGTCCCCAGCAGAATGGAGATGCGCGTTTATGCGCGTTGAACAATGATAAGACGGGATCGGCAATAAATGCATGGACAACAAAATCATCTGTTCGTCGTCGGTCAATTGAGGCCCAGATGGTTAATTTCGCCTCTCAGTGGCAGAATCGCTCCCCGAGAGACCCCGTACTCTCACCCCTGAACTACAAAGCAAGCAATGGCACAAACCTATAAGCAGATCCAAGAGCAGATCGAGCAACTCCAGCGCCAGGCAGAAGCATTGCGTGGCAGTGAGATCAAAGGCGTCGTTGATCGCATCAAGGTTGCGATCGCGCACTACGGCCTGACGGCCGCCCATCTGGGTCTTGATTCCGCGCCGAGCAAGGCCGCCAGGAAGAAAAGTACAAAGTCCTTTGACCAGTTCAGTGATGGCGCCGGCAATGTGTGGTCAGGCCGTGGCCCGCGTCCGCGTTGGCTGCGTGATGCCCTGACTGCGGGGCGGTCGATCGACGAATTCCGGGCAGGTTCGGGGACCTCGTCAAAATTAGCTTCCGCGATTGGTCGATTGGAAGGTGCATCTCCGGCGAGCAAAGCGCCGGCCAAAAGGGCCAAGCGAGCACCCTCGAAGGTCACCTACAGCGACGGCGCTGGCAATTCGTGGACCGGCCGCGGTCCGAAGCCTCGGTGGCTGAAGGCTGCCATCGACAGCGGCAAGACGATTCAGGATTTCGTGAAGTAAGCCTGCACTGGAAACTGGGGGTAGTTCGGGGGGACCACCCTCGGTCGTGGGCACCAAACGGTCCATCGCCTGCGGTGTAGTTCGCGTGTTCAATTTAGCTTACTGTCCGTTCACTGCTGGATGGCCTTCGTGGCGCGCTCGCCGAGATGCTGGCTTTGCCAAGACTGTAGGGCGTCGGCGTCTTGGATGTGGGCATGGAATCCACCCGATGCTGTGGGGCAAACGGGGGCGCCGTCTCCAGGGCTCGCACAATGCGCGGCTCGGAAGGGAGAGACCCCATCGGAGCGGCGTCGAGAAGCGGGGCGCGAAGCTCCTCATTATTCAACGTCTTACGCAGCCCTTGCGTGCTTGGACTCGCGAAGTATCGAATTTGGTTTGCATGCATGATGCTTTCACGTTGGGCCTCTCGTGAGTGGGGTGGAAGTTCGTTTGGTCACAAACTTTTTACCCTACGCATCGGGATGGCTCAACGCCTTCTATCTCCGTCTTGGACAAGAGTGGGTTGTTCTATAGGAATCATGCTTCGTCGACCGGCCGGCGTAGCTACCACCTATTGAGTCGCGGGAGAACTGCGAAATTGGTCGCGCCGATTCGTCAAAATGCAGGATTGGTGCTATCGCGGCCTCGGTGCTTATTGTCTAGCGCATGAAGAGGCCGCCATTCAGGTCCAAGGTTGCTCCAACGAAGAAGCCCCCTTGATCTGAAGCCAGCAAGGCGACGGCGGCTGCCATCTCGGACGCCTCCGCGAAGCGGCCAATCGGAACGAGCTTTTCAATGCGCGCCACCTGCTCTTCGGACAGGCGTCCTTTGGCTGTGGAGATCGGTCCGGGCGAGATGGCATTCACCGTCACGCCGCTGCCCGCGAGTTGCTGCGCAAAATACTTCGACAGCATGATGGCGCCGGCCTTGGCCGCCGCATAGTGGGCCGAGGCCACCGTACCGCCGTTCTGGCCTGCGAGCGAGGTCACGTTCACAATCCGTCCGTAACCGTTGGCGCGCATGTGCGCCGAGAAGACCTGGCAGCTCAGGAACACGCTGCGCATGTTGATCGCCACGATTTCGTCGAACTCCTCGGGCGTGATGTCCTCCACCGGCGTTCGCTTGGCATAGCCGGCGTTGTTGACCACGATGTCCACCTGTCCCCAGGCTTCGGCGATTCGGTCGCGCGCTGCTCCGAAGGCGTCTTTTCGGCGCACGTCCAGCGTCAGTGCCATCGCCGTGTCGCCCGAGGCGTCGAGTGAACGGGCGACTTGCAGCGCTGCTTCGCCATCGACGTCGCTGACCGCGACCCTCGCGCCCGACACATGAAAAAGGCGCGCGATCGCCTCTCCCACACCGCGTCCTGCCCCGGTGACCAGGACCGAGCGGCCGTCGAAATTGAAGCTCACACCTTGAGAAGGGTTGTTCGTTTGCATTCGCACCTCAGAGCTTGATGTTGTTGTTGGCGATGATCGGCTTCCACTGAGCAAGTTCTCGCTGGATCACGGACGCCATCTCGTCGGGGGAACTGCTGCGAGGCTCGGCCATCTTGTCCTCGATCAGCTTGCGCACCTCGGGCTTCGCCACGGCAGCAACGATCGCTTCGTTCAGGCGCCGCACGACGGCGTCCGGCGTGCCCTTAGGTGCCAGAACGCCAAACCAGGCGTTGCTTTCGAAGCCCGGGACGACTTCGCTGATGGCCGGCACGTCCGGCATCCAACTTAGTCTTTTGGGCGTGGCGACCGCGAGATAGCGGGCCTTGCCGGAGGCCACCACGGCTGTGGCGTCCAGCGGATTGAACCAGCCCGCTTCGACTTCGCCGCCGAGAATCGCCGCGCTCAAGGCGGAGCCGCCGCCGTATGGCACGTGCTGCATGCGAAGTCCCGCGGCTTCGTTGAAGTATTCGCCGGTGAGATGCGCCATCGATCCCGTGCCGACCGATCCGAAGTTCAGATCGTGCTTTTTCGCATAGCCCAAGAACTCCTTCAGGTCGCGAGGCGCGAGCGAGTTGGACGCGACGAGTGCCAGCGGCACCAGCGCGACCGTCGAGATGGGACGGAAGTCGGCCTGCACGTCGTAGGGCAGCTTGCGCAACAGCGAGGTCACGGCGCTCGGCCCCGAGTTACCGAACACCAGGGTGTAGCCATCCGGCGTGGCACGCGCCACGATCTCGGTGCCGATCGATCCGCCTGCACCCACCTTGTTGTCGACGACCACGGGCTGGCCCAGCATCTCCGACAAGGGCTGCTGAATCGCACGGGCCAACTGGTCTGTGCTGCCGCCCGCCGTGAATGGAACAACGAGCTTGATGGGGCGCGAGGGCCAGGTCTCCGCGGCATGGACACCTGGCAGTGCCGAGCCCAGGATGCCTGCCGACATGAGCTGCAGCATGCTGCGGCGTGAACAGTGATTCATTGTTGTCTCCTTCTTGGCAGGTACGGCCTGCTGCTAGATATCAAGGGTGAGGGTGGGTGTGCGGGCGCCCGAGCAGCAGGTCATCACGGCGTTGTTCGCGTCCTTTTCCGCTGGGGTCAGGAACTGGTCCCGATGGTCCGGCACACCGTCGAGGACGCCGACCCGGCAGCTTCCGCAGACACCCTCGTAGCAGGCGAAACCCACGTCGACGCCCGCGCCCAGCAGCGCGTCGAGCATGGTCTCGCCGGCGGCCACCTCGATCACCTTGTTGCTGCGCCGAAGCTGCAGCTGGTAGCCGCCATCGCAGGCGACCTTGGCGTCCGAGGCGAAATATTCGAAGTGCATCCGCTCGCCCAGGCAGCCGCCGTGCTCGCGGAATGCGGAAAGCATGCCGGCGGGTCCGCAGCAGTAGACGTGGGCATCTGAAGGTGTCGAGGCAATCAGTGCCTTCAGGTCGAGCCGGGCCGTGGAGGGCTCGTCGTCGATGGTCAGCTGCACGTTCGGAAGCGCCTCCAGGCGCTCGAGGAAGGCGGCGCGGTTGCGGCTGCGCACCGCATAGTGCAATTCCCAGGAACGCCCGAGTCCCTTGAGTCGCTGCATCATCGACAGCATGGGCGTGATGCCGATGCCGCCGGCAATCAGGACCGAGTGGCTCGCGCCCTCGTGCAGCTCGAAAAGATTTCGAGGCTCCGAGACCTCGATGACCTGTCCCGGTCGCCAGAGCTCGTGGATGTGCTGAGATCCGCCGCGGCTTTCGGGATCGAGCTGCACGCCGATCTCGTAGGCATCCCGCTCTGCCGGGTCGTTCAACAGGGAGTAGCTGCGCTTCAATCCCGGATGCAACGTGACCTCCACGTGCGCTCCCGCGGTGAAAGAAGGCAGGCTTTCGCCACGAAGCGGCTCCAGGCGGAAGCCGAGGATGTGATCGGCTTCCCAGCGTGCGGAACGGATTCTCAGCTGCATGACGCGCTCCTTAAGCGGTGGCTTTCCAGCGCACGGCCTTCTCCAGTTGCTCCTGGTAGGCCTGTTCGAGCGGCACGGTGGGGTCGTGCAGGAAGGAGCCGGCCCGCGCGCCCATGAAGACGTTCGGCTGGTTCGCGCCGGGCGGCAGGATGCCCTTTTCGCGCCACGCGCGCGCGGCCATCAACACGATGCGACGGGTGCGCGCGATCATCTGATCGGTCGGCGCCAGATGCTCGTGGTCGTGGTCCGTGATCGGGCCCATGCTTTCCGTGACCGCCTGGTCCTGGATCGTGATGTTGGCGATGCCGGTGTATTGCGTTCCGTCGCGCTGCGACTCGCGATCGATGCCCCAGTCGTTGTGCTGGCGGTCGCGGCAGCGCCAGCGGCCATACCAGTCGGTGCTGTTGGGCTCGTAGACGAACTTCTCGTACAGGGGCTCGCCGTTCTTGCGCTTGGAGATGTAGGCGGGGTTGCCTTCGTCGATGCCGCCCGAGATATCGAACAGCATGCTGTGCTCATCGTCCATCGGCACCCAGGCGCGGGCGATGGCGCGGGTGGCGAAGCGGGCGTTTGGCGTCTGCGTCCAGAACGGGAACATGAAATGGGCGACGCGCCAGGACATGTTCCCGTCCTCGCTGGGACGGTAGCCGCCGTACATCGCGCCCCAGTCGGTGTTGCGAACCTCGTACTCGGGCGTCCGATTGACGACGGTCGGGCGCATCGGGTGGTCTTCGGGAAGATCGTCCGGACTCAGCATGCCCACGTGCAGGAAGCCGACGTGGGAGGTGTCGATGTCACCTTCGAGCGCCTGCAGCCAGTTGCATTCGCGTTGGAGGCACCACACCTCCGCATCGGGGATCAGGTTGGCCTCGATGTTGGGCAGCGGTGGCGGCGCGGCCTGCTCCTTGCCCATGTACACCCACACCAGGCCATTGCGTTCCGCCGTACGGTAGGCCTTCGCGTGCACCTTGTCCTTGAAATCCTGGCGCACGGGCACGTTGGGCATGTCGACGCAATGGCCGTCGACGTCGAACTTCCAGCCGTGGTAGACGCACCGTATGCCGCTTTCTTCGTTGCGCCCGAGGAACAGGGAAGCGCAGCGGTGCGGGCATCGATGGTCGAGGATGCCGACGCGGCCTTCGCTGTCCCTGAAGGCGATCAGCTTCTCGCCGAGCAGCATCAGACGCACGGGCTCGCCGACCTTCTTTACCTCGGAAGACATCGCGGCGGGCATCCAGTACTGCCGCATGAATTCGCCCATGACCGTGCCGGGCCCTACGCGTGTCAGGTCGACACTCTCTTCGTGTTTCATCTCGTCTCCATGTACATTGCGGCGGAGGCCGCGGGATGTGAAGCCGGGTCGGATTCGCCCTCGGCAGGACCGGGGTGGGTGGCCAGCGCAAGGCGTCGGCCACCGGTCGCGGCGGCGCTGCCGCTCGCGGTCGTTGCTTCGGTGGTGGCCCGTGCCCTTGGCTAGGCCATCGACACGGCTTCGTTCTTCTTCATGCCGTCGAGCAGCATGCGTGCGCGGTTCACCGCGCCGTCGCTCGCGATGGCCACGAAGCGCATGTCGGGCGTGTCGTTGATGCGCCTCTGCTGCGCCTCGAGGGCGCGCTCGTCTTCGCAGATGGTCTCGTAGAACTGGTCGAACAGCTTGTCGGGCACGCCCGACTCGGCCGGCGCGTTGGTGCAAATCGTCCAGATGTAGTGGGTCGTGGTCTCGGTCTCGGGCGTCACACCGTGCACGTTCAGCAGCACGAAGCCGTTGTCGCGGCGGCCTTCGTAGGCACCGGTTCCGACGTCGCAGGCGCCGGCGTTCACTCGGAGCACGTTGCCGGTGCCAGGCTGGTACTCGACCATCTGCCAGCGGTCGACGTTGCCCTTGAATCCACCGGCGGCGATGTAGGTCTTGGGCGGCACCGAATCGGGCATCTTGCGCAGCAGCGTCACCTTGTCGCCGTCGAAGTCGACGGACACGTTGGCGCTGAAGTGCGTCTGCGGATTGCCGCCGATGGTGTTGGCGTGGATGTAGGCGACGTGCGTCAGATCGAGGATGTTGTCGACCAGCAGTTGCCAGTTGGACTTGACGTGCATCGTGTAGGGACGCCAGCTCCAGGCCGGATCCCTGTGCTCGGGGTTGCGCATGATCAGATCCGTATCCGCCTTGTCCGGGTCGCCCATCCAGATCCAGATGAACTCGTCGCGCTCGCAGACCGGATAGGCGCGCACATTGGCGGCGAGCGGAATGCGCTCCTGCCCCGGGATGCGAGCACAGGCACCGGTTGGATGGAACTCCACGCCGTGATAGGGGCAGCGGATGACTTCCCCGTCGACGTGYCCCTCGCTCAGGGGCATCGCGCGATGGCTGCATCGGTCGGTCAGCGCGCTGAGCACGCCGGACGCGGTTCGGAACATCACGACGGGTTCGCCGAGGAAGCGGCGGGCCAGGCATTTTCCGGGTTGGAGGTCGGCCGAGAATCCGGCTACGTACCACATGTTTCGCAGGAACATCTTGTCTCCGTGGGCTGTCGATCGTGAATGCGCCGTTGTCGTGGGTCCGGCGTCAATGCGATCGATGTTAGGGACGGACCGGCGGCAGCGGGATTCAATCGGGTCTACTGCCATTCAATTTCCGGAAGTCTTCTTCGGCGTCGTCTATAGTTGCCGATGACCAGCCCGCTCGAG
>NZ_JBFUIU010000457.1:0-7295 GCF_056401695.1 Variovorax sp. P4_D9 | reverse complement strand
GCCGTCGTCTTGAGGATGGATTTGATCATGGTGGGTCTTTCGCTGGGTGGTGGACGCCTGGCGTTCAGCGCACCGAGTCGAGCAATTTGTTCACGCGCGCTTCCGCGGCGTCCTGCGTTTCGGCCAGCGGCTTCTTGCTGGTCATCATGTTGCCGATCTCCTGGTCGACGGCAATCTCGATCGCGCGCTGACGCGGGATGCTGTGCGGCATGCCGCGGCCGGTCGCGGACAGCTCCACGATGTTGCTGCGCATGGGCAAGGCCTTGAAGGCGGCGCTGTTCAGGGCGGTCTTGTTGGCCGGCAGGTGGCCGGTGCGGGCCCATTCGCCATCGTTGTCCCAGAGGAACTTCAGGAAGGTGAGCGCCGCCTTGCGCTGGGCTTCGTCCTTGGCACCGCCCTTGATCATCACCCACGTGTGGCCGTCCGCGAACACCGATTTCTTGTCGAGCAGCCGGGGAAAGGGAACCACCGCGTAGCCGTTGCTGAGCGCCGTTCCGGGCTTCTCGGACTGGGCCACGAAATCGTCGATCTTCCAGGTGCCGACCACCACCACGCCGGTTTCGCCATTGACGAAGGCTTGGTTGGACGCCCCGTAGTCCAGACCGGTCATGATCAGGCCTTCGCTGTACATCTGGTTCATCAACGTCAGCGCCTTGGTCGCTTGCGCCGACTTCATGTCGAGCTGCGGCTTGGCGCCGCCCTTGAACAACTCGGCACCGTTCTGTTGATAGAACAGCGTCAGGAAGGTTCGCATGTTGGGCGAGGTCGAGTTCACCGTCGTCCAGGAGAAGTAAGGCTTGCCCGTGGCCTCCTTGAACTTGCGCGCCTGGGTCAGCAGTTCTTCGGGCGTGGTCGGCTCCACAGGGGTGCCGTCGGGCTTGGTGAGGCCGGCCTTCTTCATGAGGTTCAGGTTGAAGTGCCAGAGCCAGCCCCAGGTGTCGAAGGGCAGCGCATAGGTCTTGCCGTCGAACTGCGTGCCGGCCTTGGCGTGGTCGCTGTATTCGGAAGTGTCGATGCCGACCGACTTGAAACCGTCGTCCACCGGGTCGATCAGCTTGCGGTTCACGAAGTCACCGAGGGAGGACTCGTGCATCACCGCAACGGTGGGTACGTCGCGCGCAACGATGCGCGCGGTTAGCTGATCGTAGTACGGGCCCCATTCGACGATCTGCGGCTTGACGATGATGTTGTCCTTGTTGGTCGCGTTGAACTGGTTCACCAGTGTCGTGATGACACCGCACTCGCCGCGCGCTGCCTTGACGTCGGTCGATTTGCCGTAGTCGGCCTCGCAGGAGCCGAAGAAGCGCGAGAGCGTGATCTCGGTCTTCTGCTGAGCCTGCAGGGAGCCTGCGAGTGCACCGAAGAGGCCGAGGCCGACGAGTGCGTGGGTGGCTGTCTTTTTCATTCGAGTCTGTCTCCGTGAAGTGGTTGTCTGACGATTCATTTCACGGCCGTTCCGGAAACGGCCGCGATGATGTATTTCTGGAAGAACAGGTAGAGGATGAACACCGGAAGCCCGGCGAACACGGCCTGCGACATCAGGTAGCCGATGCCTTCGGACTGCCCGAAATTCGATTGCGTGGAAGCCAGTCCCAGCGTGAGCGTGTACATCTCCGGCTTGGACGCAGAGATCAACGGCCACAGGTAGTCGTTCCAGGCATGCAAAAATGTGAAGATGCCGAGCGTGGCCTGCGCCGGGATCGACAGCGGCAGGATCACCTTGAAGAAGATCTTCAGGCGCGAGGCGTTGTCGAGCATCGCCGCCTCTTCGATGTCGCGCGGGATCGCCTTGAAGTACTGCGTCATCAGGTACACGCCGAAGGGCGTCGCGAGGCGCGGCAGGATCAGCGCCGTGTAGGTGTTGTGGAGTTCGAGGTCGGCGAACATCAGGTGCAGCGGCACGATGATGGCCTGCTCCGGCACGGTGAGCCCGGCCAGCACCGCGAAAAACAACACCTTTCGCCCCGGGAACTCGGTGCGTGCGAAGCCGTAGCCGGCGAGCGAGGCCAGCACCAGCATTGCGAAGGTCTGCAGCATGGCGACGATCACGCTGTTCATCGTCCAGCGGAACACCGACGAGGTGGCGATGATGTCGGTGTAGTTCTTGATCGTGAACGGGCCCGAGAAGATCACGTCGGTGCGCACCGTGAGGAACTCGTTCGGCTTGAACGAAAGTGCGAAGACCCACACGAGCGGGGCTATCCACGCGATCGCCAGTGCAATGACGGCGCCCAGGATGAGGCGATTGCCGATGCTCTTTCCCACGATGTTCTGCATGTCAGTAACCCTCCTTGCGTGAGGACACCCAGACCTGCACGGCCATCGCGATCAGCATGATGCCGAACAGCACCTGCGACGCCGCCGCGGCGAGCCCCAGCGTCCAGTGCTGGAAGCCGGCTTCGTAGATGAATTGCACGATCGGGCGCGAACTGTTGTTGGGACCCCCCTGGGTGAGCAACTGCGCCTGGCCGAACAGCTGGAACTGCAGGATCACCTCGATCACCGCAACCAGGGCGACGGTGCGGCGGATCGCAGGCAGCGTGATGTGCCACAGCGTGCGCCAGCGGCTCGCGTTGTCGAGCGCAGCGGCCTCGTAGACCTCGCCGGGAACCTGTTGCAGGGCGGCGAGAAACAACATCATCGGCAGCCCGATAATCCACCACACGGTGACGGCCGCGATAGTCGGCAGCGCCCAGGCTTCGGAGGTCAGCAACGACACATCGGGCAGGCCGGCGGCGTGCGTGACGTTGGCGAGAAGGCCGTGGTGAGGCATCAGCACCAGCTTCCACACCAGCGTGACGATCGTGACCGACAACACCGACGAGCCGAAGAAGATGGCGCGCATTGCAGCGGCGGTGCGTCCCGGCCGATTCAGGGCCAGGGCCAGCGCCAGGCCGAGCGCCACAAAGACCGGCGTTGACATCAGGACGAATGCGAAGGTGTTGCGCACCGCCCCGCGAAAGATGTCGTCGGTCCAGAGGTCGCGGTAGTTCTTGAAGCCGACGAAGTCCGCCGTTTGCGACAGCATATCCACGTCCTGCAGGCTCATGTAGATGCCCTTGAGCAGGGGCAGCACGAGCAGCAGCAGGTAGACGACCAGGAAGGGCACGATGAACAGCCCGTTGCTCCAGCGCGATCCGCTGGCTGCCCCCGCGGCGTGCCGGCGCGCGGGTGGCGAGGCGTCGACAGGAAGCGTCGCGCTCATTGGGATGCCTTCGTGCTTCGCGCCCGCGCCGCCGCATGGTGGGCGGCGCCCGAGGGATCGAACAGGTGGACCGCCGAGGGGTTGAGGCGCAGGCCGACGACATCGCCTGCAGTGATCTCGCTGTCGCGGGCCGCATGGGCCACCACCGTGCCACCCGAACGCAGCGCGATGTGGGCATGCGTCTGGTCGCCGAGCCGCTCCACCACTTCGGCGGTGCCGACCAGGACGCCGGCGGCGTCGGAGCGATCGATGGCGAGCGCTTCGGGGCGCACGCCCATCTCGAGCCTGGCATCGGCCGGCAGCGAGGCGGCGTCGACCGAGGTTTGCACCAGCGTGCCGTCGGGCAGGCGCACGGCCGCGCAGCCATCCACGCCATCCGTACGCGTCACGTCGATGAAGTTCATCGCCGGCGAGCCGATGAAGCCGGCGACGAAGCGCGAGGCGGGATGACGGTAGATCTCCATCGGGCGGCCGATCTGCTCGATGCGGCCCTGGTTCATCACCACGATGCGGGTCGCCAGCGTCATGGCTTCGACCTGGTCGTGGGTGACGAAGACCATGGTCGACTTCAGGCGCTGGTGCAGGCGCGCCAGCTCGACGCGGGTGCGGGCACGCAACGCGGCGTCGAGGTTCGACAGCGGTTCGTCGAACAGGAAGGCGGCCGGCTCCTTGACGACCGCGCGGCCGATCGCCACCCGCTGGCGCTGGCCGCCCGACATCTGGACCGGTTTGCGTTGCAACAGCGGCACCAGTTCCAGCATGCGCGCGGCTTCCTGCACGCGGCGATCGATCTCCGCCTCGGCCACGCCGACATTGCGCAGGCCGAAGGCCATGTTGTCGTAAACCGTCATGTGCGGATAGAGCGCGTAGTGCTGGAACACCATCGCCACGTCGCGCGCGCCCGGCGGCAGGTGCGTCACGTCGCGATCGGCAATGCGGATCTCGCCGCCCGAGACCGGCTCCAGCCCCGCGATCATGCGCAACAGGGTCGACTTTCCGCAGCCCGACGGCCCGAGGAAGACGAGGAATTCCCCCGGCTCCACAGTCAGCGCGAGGTTCTTGATCACATCGACGCTGCCGTAGCGCTTGTCGATRCCGATGAGTTTGATGCCTGCCATGGTTGTCTCCAGCAATGTGTCAGTGGGAATGCCTCGGCACCCCGGCGCCGCGACCTCCCACGAGAAAATCGAAATCGCAGCCCTTGTCGGCCTGCATTACGTGCTCCACGTAGAGCTTCCGGTAGCCCGAGCCGTCGGCCGGATCTGCCTTCTGTTCGGCCGCCCAGCTCGCCAGCCGGTCGGCGAGTTCGGCGTCGCTGACCTCCAGGTGCAGCCGGCCGGTGTCGCAGTCGAGTTCGATCCAGTCGCCTTCGCGGACCACGGCCAGCGGGCCGCCCGCGCGCGCTTCCGGGGCGACATGCAGCACCACCGTGCCGTAGGCCGTGCCGCTCATGCGGGCGTCGGAGATGCGCACCATGTCGGTCACGCCCTGCGCCAGCAGCTTCGGCGGCAGGCCCATGTTTCCGACCTCGGCCATGCCCGGATAGCCGCGCGGGCCGCAGTTCTTGAGCACCAGGATCGAGTCGGCGGTGACATCAAGGTCGGGATCAGCGATGCGGGCCTTGTAGTCGTCGAGGTTCTCGAAGACCACGGCGCGGCCGCGGTGGCGCAGCAGGCGCGCGGTCGCGGCCGAGGGCTTGAGCACAGCCCCGCGCGGCGCGAGGTTGCCGCGCAGGATGCGGATGCTGCCGTCCGGCACCAGCGGGGTGTCCCAGTCGCGGATGACTTCGGGGTTGTACGAAGGCGCGTCCTTGACGTTGTCCCAGAGGGTCTTGCCGTTGGCGGTGATCGCGTCGGGGTGCGGCAGGCGACCGGCGTCGCCGAGCCGCCGCAGCACCGCGGGCAGGCCGCCCGCGTAGTAGAAGTCTTCCATCAGGAAGCGGCCCGAAGGCATCAGATCCACCAGCGTCGGCGTGCCGTGCCCGATCGCGGTCCAGTCGTCGAGTTCCAGGTCCACGCCGATGCGGCCGGCAATCGCCTTGAGGTGGATCACCGCATTCGTCGAGCCGCCGATCGCGGCGTTGGTGCGGATCGCGTTCTCGAAGGCCTGGCGGGTCAGGAGCTTCGACAGGCGCAGGTCCTCGCGCACCATCTCGACGATGCGAATGCCGCTCATGTGCGCCAGCACGTAGCGCCTCGAATCGACCGCGGGAATGGCCGCGTTGTGCGGCAGCGTGACGCCCAGCGCTTCCGCCATGCAGGCCATGGTCGAGGCCGTCCCCATCGTGTTGCAGGTGCCGGCCGAACGCGACATGCCTGATTCGGCTGACATGAATTCATGCAGCGTGATGGTTCCGGCCTTGACCTGCTCGGAGAGCTGCCAGACGACCGTGCCCGAACCGATGTCCCGGCCCTGGTGCTTGCCGTTGAGCATGGGCCCGCCGCTGACCGCGATGGCCGGCACGTCGACGCTGGCGGCACCCATCAGCAGAGCCGGCGTGGTCTTGTCGCAGCCCACCAGCAGCACAACGCCGTCGATCGGATTGCCGCGAATGGATTCCTCGACATCGATGCTCGCCAGGTTGCGCGTGAACATCGCGGTGGGGCGCAAGTTCGATTCGCCGTTCGAGAACACCGGGAACTCGACCGGGAACCCGCCCGCTTCGATGATTCCGCGCCGCACATGCTCGGCAAGCTTGCGGAAATGGGCGTTGCACGGTGTCAGCTCCGACCAGGTGTTGCAGATGCCGATCACCGGCTTGCCCTGGAATTCATGGTCGGGGATGCCCTGGTTCTTCATCCAGCTGCGATACATGAATCCGTTCTTGTCGGCGGTCCCGAACCATTCGGCGGACCTGAGCTTGACGGGCGACTTCGACATGGGAGCTTTCGTGAAGGATTGGCGAGGGAGGAATATAGTCATACTATTTATTCGTCTATCCTCGTGAAAACCCCTAGTTTTAGCTATTTTCTCGTTTTTAAGTATGACTACATAATCGACAGCATCGAAACGATGCGACGCCTGAGCGCGTGAAGCATGTGCATTCGAATTCGCCCTTCTCCTTCATTCGCCCACTTCACCGCCTCGACCATGACCGCCTTTGCCCACTATCCGAGCCTGGCCGACCGCACCATCCTGATCACGGGCGGCGCCACTGGCATCGGCGCCACCCTGGTCGAGCAATTCGTGGCGCAGGGCGCCAAGGTCGGCTTCGTCGACATCGACGCCGCCGCCGGCAGCGCGCTGGCCCAGGGCCTGGCCGGTGCCCGCCATCCGCCACTCTTCGTCGCCGCCGACCTCACGGACTTCGAGGCCCTGGAAGCCGCGATAGAGAGCGTGCGGCAGCGCCACGGGCCGATTGCGGTGCTGCTCAACAACGCCGCCAACGACCGCCGCCACCGCATCGAGGACACCACGCCGGCAACGTGGGACGCCGGCATCGCGGTCAATCTCAAACACCAGTTCTTCGCCGCGCGCAACGTGGCGGAGGACATGCGCAAGGCCGGCGGCGGCTCGATCGTCAACTTCGGCTCGATCAGCTGGAAGCTCAAGCAGGGCGGCATGCCGGTCTACACCACGGCCAAGGCCGCGGTGCAGGGCCTAACGCGCAGCCTGGCGCGCGATCTCGGGGCATTCAACATCCGGGTCAACACGCTGGTTCCAGGCTGGGTCATGACCGAAAAGCAGGTCAGCCTGTGGGTCGACGATGCTGCACGCGCCGACATCGCGCGCGGCCAGTGCATCAACCAACCGCTGATGGCCGAGCACATCGCCCGGATGGCGCTGTTTCTCGCCGCCGACGACAGCGCCATGTGCACGGCCCAGGACTTCGTGGTCGACGGGGGCTGGACGTGAAGGCCCAGCTGCTGGTCGATGCCCGGGCCCGACTGGGCGAATGCCCGCTGTGGTGCGAACGCACGGGCTCGCTCTACTGGACCGACATCGAAAGCGCGAGCCTGCACTGCTGGCAGGCAGAGGACGGGCGCTTGCGCCAGTGGACGATGCCCGAGCGCCTCGGCAGCTTCGCACTGTGCGACAGCGGCTCGCAACTGCTGCTGGGCCTGGCCTCGGGCATCGCGATGTTCGACAT
>NZ_JBFUIU010000456.1:0-7305 GCF_056401695.1 Variovorax sp. P4_D9 | reverse complement strand
CGCTTCGTATGGCCGAGAGGGCCTGGAAGTTCGGTGCAAAATCCGAGGCGATGAGCGCCGAACAGCGCCGGCTGTTCTACGCAGTGCGAATCAAATCGCCTTGGCGCGCGGAATCGTCCAACTGCCGTCCAGCAGCGAGGGCGGCGTGTCCTTCGGCCAATAGAGTCGCATCATGAGGATGAAGCCATCCTTCGGCGCCGGCAGCCAATTCTCTTCCTTGTCTGCCCCGGGCGACTCGTTCTGGATGTAGAGGTCGACCGATCCGTCGGCATTGGCCTTGAGCTTGTTGCGCTGGCTGACTGTGTAGCGGTTGAGCGGGTTTGGCACGAAGAAGTAGTCGGTGTCGTACATCGTCAACGACCAGAAGCCGTTGACCGGAGGCAGGTGGCCCTTGGCGAAGTGCATCACATACTTCTTCGAGCCGTGGTACTTCTGCAGCACATCGGGACCGGTGGATGTGGGATAAACCGCGTCCTGTGGCCGGTTGGCACCGAGACCGATCGCGGTGATCAGCGCCCGTTGGATGTAGTTGGTTCCGTACAAGCCGGTCTTGGTCGTGAACGCCCAGCCGTTCTTGAGCTTGAAGTCGCCGGCGAGCACGCCCTTCTTCATCCAGCCCATGATTTTTCGCTGTGCCGTCTTGGGCGCTTGCGCAAGGCCCTTGCTGACCGAAGGGTTGAGCTTGGAGGCATCGAAGTCTCGTCCCGGAACAACGCCGAGCTTCCCCAGCTTGGCGACCATCGGAGCGTCGGCCGCGGACGGCGGATTGGTCTTGAGCAACTGAGCGAAGAGCGCGAAGTAGCTGGCCGCATCCATCGCGTTGACTTGCTCACGTACTGCGGTCTTGGAGTCGAAGCTCGGATCGACCGTGCCAGGCGGCGGGGTGAAGGGCTTGCCATAGGAGGAGAGCGGCACCGCGGTCATCTGGTCCTGCAGCGCATGGACTGCCGCGTAGTCCTCGGGTGTGCCGGTGCAGTAGATGCGCCCGAGCATCCACACCATGCCGGTCGGTGACTTGTACTGCTTGACTCCGGGCGGCAATGTTCCCTTCCAGCCCGGACCGGTGATGGCGAACTTCTGAGGTCCGGTGCCGGTGGTGCGTTTGCCGGGGACGTCAAAGACGTTGGTCCAGCCATCCAGCATCGGCAGCAGAAAGTAGCGGCCCTTCATGTCCGGTGTAGAGACGATCCACGGCTCCTCTGTCACGTCCAGCCAGATGATGGTGTACAGCGTATCGGCATTCGGTGCCGTAACCGCATGGTCGTCCACCGGCGGGTACCCGCGCAGCCTCAGAAACTGGCCCATTGGCGCCTTGCTTGCCTCGGGCGTCGCGACGTTGGTCAGGCTGCGTCGGGTCAGTTCCATCGTGACCAACGGGTAGGCGTAGATGTACGCCTCGATCGCGAGATCGCGTGCCTCTCGCGCCTTGACATCGGTTTCGACGTCCGTGAGCCCCTCTTCGACAGCGTCCTTGGCGTCGATCAAGAGGCCATCAGCGGCATATGCGCTCGGCACCCATGCGCCGAGCGCTCCCAAAGTCATGGCGAATACTGCCTCGCGTCGCGTCGGCTTTTCATGCATTCCGATTACTCCTCAAGTTGTTCCGCCCGAGCTTGTGCGCAGGTCGTGCTCGTCCTCGCGAGTGGTTGGAACATATCCGGCGCGGCATCGAGGGGTAATTGGACTTTAGGCATATTGCCAATCGCGGAAGCGGGCGGACGAGACAACGGGCGGCCGCTTCTGACCGGCTGACGGCGAGAGTCAGTCTGCACGCCCAARATCGCTTTCTTTCAAGATGGAACGCCCGCGCGTTTACATCTCAGCATACGAACGGCCGCTTCAGAGCAAGGCGAACAGCTGCTTCGGGCCCGGAGCTCCATTCCGGCTGATTGGATAGCTGCCGTTCGATGGGCCCTGGTCGCCGAGCCGGGGCCCAGCTCGAGCAACGGCTACGTCTGCACCACCTTGAAACCGGCCGTCGATGCTGAATCTCCATGGCACCGGGATGACAGGAATCCGGCTTACAGCGTGAGTTCGCCGGCCTGCTGGGAAAGACGGCAACCGCTGCATACCTGCTGTACTGGGTGCGCTGGCGAAAGGCAGGGTAGGGCCATCACCATAAGAAGCCGGCCGACGTCTCCGACGGCGACGTGGTCAGCGGGTAGGCGTGGCGTTCTTTTGACCAGGTTGAGCAACATGGCGAGCTGGTCGACGCTTGCGCTTGAGAGCTGCGATCTTGGCGTTGTACTCCGACATGACCGATGCTTCGGACTCCTCGGTGCAGGCTCTCTCCCCGGTCCTACTGCGTCAGCCAGAGTTGGATCAGATTGGTCGAAAGGGCGTACTTCTTTGCCGCAACGCGCAGGCCGATGGCGCCATGTGGATGTCCTGGCAATGCTGGACCTGAACTCCGGCGCGGGGCGCCAGCATGTACCTCTTGATGACTTGACGTCTCCTGGTTGAAGGCCCCGCCCAACGTATCGGTTCTGCTTCGCCCCGTGGCGGGGCACACTCCAAGAGATAGGCATCATAATGCCATTATCAGGGAGGAAAATGCACTCATCTTGGGTGGATTTGGCTCAAATCCCGCTTCATAGGGTATCTACTGCTTGGGCGACATGCATTATGTTGCATGATATTCCTCGCAACGAAATTTGCTCGATCATCACTCTGACGCACGAACAAGGAGACACCGAATGTCCCGAAAGCCCCCATCGGGCCCGCCAAGCCTGGCCGCCGCACCTTTCTTCGCGGAAGTGGCGCGGCCGCCGTGGCGACGACGGCCACGCCCGCCATGCTGGCCGCCTGCGGCGGTGGCTCGTGGCTTGCGCCCGGAGGTTTAGGCGGCCCTCGCACCCCGAAAGCGCCGGCTTTGGAGATCGTGGGTGACACCGCGATCACGTTGACCGAGGGCACCAATCTCGCCATGGCCCTGTCACCCGACGGCAAGCAGATCGCGATGGACCTGCAAGGCATCCTGTGGATCCTGTCCATCGAAGGCGGCCAGGCACGTCAKCTTACCGGCTACTTCGACGACATCGGCCGTCCCCATTGGTCGCCTGATGGCCAGACCATCGCCTTTCAGTCGTACCGTTCGGGCAACTTCCATGTCTGGACGATCCGGGCCGATGGCACGGATCTGACGCAAATCACGACTGGTGCATACGRTCACCGGGAGCCGCGCTTCTCTCCGGATGGCAAGGAGATCGTTTGCGCGTCGGATCGCAGTGGCAGTTACGCGATCTATGTCGTCAACCTGGCCTCGGGTGATGTGCGACAGGTGGCCGACACCCCGGACGAAGACGGCGAACCGGTGTGGTCACCTGACGGTCAACACATCGCTTTTTCGGCGGGCGGACGTATCCTTGTGGTTGCTTCGGATGGTGCTTCGAAGCCGGAGGTGATCGTTGCTTCGGGCTCCAACAGTGCACCCGCGTGGACGCGCGACGGTCGGGGGCTGGTGTACTGCGTCACCACCAATGGCGCTACTCAGCTGGTGCGTTCGGGCACGCCGATCTCGCAGGAGGGCGAAGATGTGTTCCGCTTCCCTGTGGCATGGCTGTCGGACACCGAATACGTCTACACCGCCGATGGTGCGATCAAACGCGCAACCGTTGCTGGTGGTGGCCGCGCCATTCCTTTCGCCGCCCAGGTCATGGTGGTGGGCCCGCAGACCTATACCAAGCGTCGGCGCGATTTCGATTCGACGCAGGATCGAGCGGCGAAAGGCATCGCCAGCCCGCAGATCTCGCCCGATGAAACGCGTGCCGTTTTTGTCGCCCTGAATCAGGTTTGGCTGGTCGAGCTGAGCAGCGGTGAGCTCACCCGGCTCACACAGGACGGCTACTACAAATGCCACCCCGCTTGGTCGTCGGACGGCGTCCGACTGGTGTACTCCACCGACCGAGGCGGCAAGCTGGACCTGTGGGAGATGCAACTAGACTCGCGCGCCGAGCGCCAGATTACCAGGACCTCCTTCCCGTGCGTATCGGCGCGTTGGTCGCCTGATGATTCGCAACTGGCCTGCCTGGACAACAACGGCAACGTGCTGATCGTCAATGTCGCGGACGGCTCAACCCGCAAGCTGATCGGCCCGCTGTTTACGCCTGGTAGGCCGACCTGGTCCCCTGATGGCGCGACCATTGCGCTCTCGGCCATCAAACCCTACTCTGCACGCTACCCGCGAAGGCATCAGTGTGGTGCTGACCGTAAAGGTCGATTCCGGTGCGGCACGCTACGAGGCGGTGCTGCCCGATCGCTGCCTGGGGCCGCGCGGGGACGACGGCCCGATTTGGACCGCGCGCGGTCAGTTGGTGTTCGCGATGGCGAGTACCCTTTGGACGATGGCAGTCGATGCCTCCGGCGCCAAGGTGGCCGTCCCCAAGCGCATCAACGATGAGGTGACCGATGCCGTCAGTGTCAGCACCAGCGGCGAAAAGATTCTCTACTTGAGCAACGGCGTGCTGCGCACCATGGGTGTTCAGGGCGGGAGCGCGCAAAGTGTCCCCATGACTTTGACCTGGAAGCTCGCTAAGCCCACCGGGGACCACGGTCGTGCACGCCGGCCGCCTGTGGGACGGCCGCAAGTCAACGCTGGACACCGACATGGACATCGTCATCCAGGGCAACCGAATCGTGCGGGTGGAGCCGCACCAGGCGCGCACGGGCGTGCGCTGGATCGACGCGACCGCCTACACGGTCATGCCGGGCTTGATGGAGATGCACAGCCACATCCAGGGCAAGCACTTCAACACGGCCCTGGGGGACCGGGAAGGACGGATCTTCCTATCCTTCGGCATCACCACTACGCGCGGCCTGGGGGAACTGGCCTACCACTCGACCGAGCACAAGGAAGCCGTGGATTCGGGAGCGCGCATTGCGCCGCGCCACTTCGCCACCGGCGAAGCCTTCGATGGCTCCAAGATCTACTATGACGTGATGCGCGCCATTCACGACGACGAACAACTGGAGCGGGAACTGCAGCGCGCCAAGGCGCTGGACTACGACCTGCTCAAGTGCTACGTCCGTATGCCGCTGCGCTGGCAGAAACGGGTGATCGAGTTCGGCCATAAGTACGGCATCCCCTCGACCAGCCATTACCTCTTTCCGGGCGTCTCATTTGGCGGGGACGGCCAGGAGCACATGGGAGCGACCAGCCGATTCGGCTACAGGAGAACGGTGAGCCCCCTGGGCAAGACGTACGAGGACGTGAGGGTCATTTACCGTGCGACGCAGGCGTCACGCACGCCCACGCTTTTCGGCCTGGAGGCGATGGCCGCGGAGACGCCCACAATGATCAACGAGCCGCGCATGCGCGTGCTCTGGCCATCCTGGCAATACAACAGCGTCGCGCCCCGATTCACCGGGCAGACTGCACCGCTGAGCGTGTCCAACCGCAACAGCGTGCAGGGTGTGCAGATGCTGATGCGCGACGGCGCCAAGATCATGCAAGATACCGACTTTTACATCGTGGCGCCAGCATTCACGCTGCACCTGAACCTGCGTGCCATGGTCAAGGGAGGCCTGTCTCCTGTGGACACCCTGAAATCCGCGACCAGCATCCCGGGCGATTTCCTGGGGCAGGGACACGGCGCCATAGAAGCGGGCAAGCTGGCCGACCTGAGCTTTGTGAAGGGTAATCCGTTGGAACGGATCGAGGATGCAGCCGATGTAGTTGCAGTGATGACCGGCGGCTTCTACTACACCCAGGACGACCTGAAGGCGCCCTTCGACGGCAAGATGGGAGGGCCGATCGCGTCCGCCGCCGGACTGGACGCAAAGGCACGTGCCCAGGCCACGCATGCGCGGCCCGTGACCGCACGGCAGGCCTTCGCAGCGTCGACCAAACGCAGTGATTTCTGGTGGCACAACGAAACCTTCGTAGTCGAGACCATGAAGATGTGCTGCGTGCAGGTGTGAAGGACGCGCGCATCCAGATTCTGGTGACCGGCTTCCTGGGGGCCGGCAAAACAACCTTGGTGCGTGCCATGCTCGCGGAGCCGACGTGGAGTTCCGGCACGGCAGTCATCGTCAACGAGTTCGGTGACGTGGGGGTCGACGGCACCATCCTCAGCGAAGGGGGCGTGGACTTGATCGAGTTGAGCAACGGATGCCTGTGCTGCACATTGCGTGACTCGGCCGAAACCGCGCTCACGCAACTCATGGCCAGGTCCGGCATCGAGCGCATCGTCATTGAGGCTTCCGGTGCGGCCGTACCGATTGACCTGAAGGGGGTGCTGGCCCGGCATGCTTCCCGCGACGACATCTCTCTCGGCCCGCATGTGGGCGTGATCGACGCCGCGCGCTTCCTCGTGCTCGACAGGATGCTCGGTGAGTTCCTCGAACACCAGATCCGCAACGCGGATCTAGTGCTCCTGAACAAATCCGACGCCATCAGCAGCGAGACGCTGGCGCAGGTCCGTGCCCGCGTGGCTAGCGTGCAACCACAGACCAAGGTGCTTACGACGGTTCACTGTGCGCTGGATATTCCGTACTGGCTGTCGCAAGGCCGTCATCAGTTGCCCGCTGAGGACGAGAGCCAAGGCACGCCGAGCGGCATCCACGGAGCGGCGCACCTGGCCTTTGAGTCGCGTGTCTTGCGCATGGCCCCAGATTTGCCTGCAGGCTGGATAGAGCGCTGTTTCGATTCGACCTTGCCCGGGCTGATGCGCGCCAAGGGCTTCGTGTGCATCGAAGGTCGCGGTCATCTGGTGCAGTACGCGGGTGATGCGGTCGAACTGACCCCGGACGACCATGGGCGGGAGCCGGAATTGCTCTTCATCGGGCTGGACCTTGATGTGAACGAGATCGAGCGTCGCTTTGGCGCCTGGGGTACCTGGCTGCCCATGGCGCGCTTGTCCACACGCCGATCCGGACAGCGCCTGGCGTCCATGGCCTGAGCAATCGTCATAGCGCCTGTTCAAAGGCATCTTCGAGTGCGAGAAGCTTGGACTCCCTCAATGACCTCATCAACGAGCAAGAAGGAATCGGCAATGAGCCGGCATAGGGCAGATGCGCGACAACGAAATCTTATGGGGCTCATACATTCACGAGGACACGGTCGAGCGAAATGTCTCAGAAAGACTGACTGCTGTCGTTCGCCTTTGCCTGGTCGAATGTCGGCGGCTGACGATTGCAGACCTTGGCACTTTCTTCGCGCACGCACCCTCGAAACTAACCTTGGTCGACATCGTCGAGGAAATTCGAGTTCCACGACAGCGGACGGTCGCGCATGGCACCGAACGATCAGGACGAAATCGTGTGTGAACGGCTGATCCGCACGTTGCGAACCGGCGCTAAGGGCAC
>NZ_JBFUIU010000455.1:0-7327 GCF_056401695.1 Variovorax sp. P4_D9 | reverse complement strand
TTCCCAACCCAATCAACTGGCAACCCTCTTGACGCTTGGGCTCGTCGGCACGGCGTTCCTTTTCGAAAGCCGAGCGCTTCGCGCGACCGTTGCCATGGTCGCGGTGCTCGTACTCGCTTTCGGCGTAGGCATGACGCAGTCGCGCACGCCGCTGCTGGTACTGGCCATTGCCTGGCCCGCCTATTGGCTTATGCGGCGGCGGGTGGCTTTGCGAACAACACCGCTGGCACTCTTGCTGGCCACTGCTGGCTTTGCATTGACAGCCTGGGCTTGGCCGGCGCTGAACAGGATCCTGTTGCTTCCCGATGCCTCGTCGCTAGGGGAACGGATGGGCCAGAACCTTCGATTGACTCTGTGGCAATCAATGGCTGAGGCCTTGGCCCGCTCTCCTTGGGTGGGTTATGGCTGGAACCAGGTTCCGCTGGCTCAGCAGGCGACTGCGCTGGAATTTCCCGCTACGCGCTACTACTTTGATTCCGCGCACAACTTGATTTTCGATATCGCGTTGTGGAACGGGCTCCCTGTCGCCCTTGTCGTGGCGGTCGGCTTGTTCCTCTGGTTTGCGAGTCGGATTGCCGCGTGTCGTGATCCGCTGACTTGGTCCGTGCTGCTCGCTGTGGCGGCCGTCTTCTGCCATGCGATGGTCGAGTACCCGCTTGCCTACGCCTATTTCCTGCTTCCGGTCGGATTCTTCATGGGAGCCGTGAACGGGAAAGCGGGGACGCATGGTATGCGGTGGGCGCAATTCAGCCTGCCTCGACCGGTCCTGGGTTTCGCCGGTTTGGCCGTGTTGCTGATGTTCCTCAGGGTGAGTGTCGAGTACATCCAGTTCGAAGAGACGTGGCGTCAGATCAGACTCGAGCAGTCGAGGATTGGCGGCGCCAAGGCGGCGCCATCGCACACCCTCGTCTTGACTCAACTTCAAGCGCGAGCACGCTTCGCCCAAACTACACCGACGAAGGGCATGTCGGCGGATCAGTTGGATTGGATGGGCCACGTCGTGGAGCGCTACGGCTGGGCCGGAACCGCCTTCAAATACGCAGAAGCGTTGGCTCTCAATGGACAACCCAGAGCGGCGGCAGTCGTGCTCGCAAAGCTTTGCAAGACTCAAACGCCCAAGCTTTGCATCAAGGCGCTTGATGAGTGGCGATCCGATAGCGAAGCAAAATATCCGGAATTCCGCGAGGTCGCATTGCCCRCCGCGGGCGGACTATGAGGCGCGATGATCGCCGTCGATGGCGAACGTTCTGCCGCTGTGAGCGTATCTGAATCAAATGCAAGAAACAATTCTTGGCTGGCCCCGGTTTCACAAGCGCCTTGTGGTCGTCTGCCTCGACCTGTGCCTGGTGCTTCTTTCGACCTGGCTTGCTTTCACGATCCGCCTGGACACCTGGCATCAACCCGAGGGCGGTGAATGGGCCATGTATGTGATCGCGCCACTGCTGGCGATTCCCGTCTTCATCAAATTCGGCCTGTACCGGGCCATTTTTCGCTACACGGGCATCGCTGCGATCCTAACCACCGGCAAGGCGGTGAGCGTTTATGGGCTGATGCTCGCGCCCTTTGTTTGGTGGCTGTATCACCGTGGCGGAATTCCACGCAGCCTCATCGTTCTTCAGCCTCTCATCTTCTTGCTGCTTGTCAGTTCGAGTCGGACACTCGCATGGCATTGGCTGGCGGCAAGAACCGGTAAGCCGGGTAGTCGTTTACTCATCTACGGCGCGGGAAGTGCCGGCGCCCAGACCGCCGCAGCCCTTGCGAACACACGGCAGTACGCGCTGCTGGGATTCCTCGACGACGACCTCGGCAAATCCGAAGGGAGCATCAACGGTGTGCCTGTCTTTTCCGCATCGGAGGCGCCCGACGTCGTCGGTCGGCTCGCCGTCACGGATATCCTGCTTGCCCTGCCCAGCGTGAGTCGCGACCGACGCAATCAGATCATCGCGCAGTTGCAGTCCCTGCCGGTTCGGATCCGCTCGCTCCCGGGACTGGCGGACCTCGCGAGCGGTCGCGTTACGGTCGACGACTTTCGCGATCTCGACGTCGAAGACCTGCTCGGGCGTGACCCCGTGGCGCCACAGCCGGAATTGCTGGCGCGGGCCCTGGCGCGAAGAGTGGTTTTGGTGACCGGCGCCGGCGGCARCATTGGCAGCGAACTCTGCCGTCAGATTGCGAGGGTGGGCCCCAGTCAACTGATCCTGGTCGAGCACAGCGAATATGCGCTCTACCGCATTCACCAGGAACTGGTATCGCTGGTCGGGCTCGCCGCACCGGATGTCCATCTGCTGCCGCTGCTGGCCGATGTCTGCAATTTCGAACGCATTAGCGCCATCTGCCGAAAGCATCGGCCTGAAGTGGTGTATCACGCAGCGGCCTACAAACACGTGCCCCTGGTGGAGACCAATCCCGGTGCGGGCATCATCAACAACGTCCTCGGAACGCTGAACATGGCGCGCGCGGCCACAGAGGCGGCCGCCGAGCGCTTCGTGCTGATCTCCACGGACAAGGCGGTTCGACCTACCAATGTCATGGGCGCCAGCAAGCGCGTGGCTGAACTCGTGCTCCAATGTCTCGCCGCCGGCGATGGTCATCTGTACGACGACGGTGCCAATCACAAGGTCGAGGGAGAGAGCGCGCCGCGTGCGACCTGCTTCTCGATGGTGCGCTTCGGCAACGTGCTGGGCTCCAGCGGCAGTGTCGTRCCATTGTTTCGCTCACAAATCGCTGAAGGCGGGCCGCTCACCATCACGCATCCGGAGGTCACTCGCTACTTCATGACGATTCCGGAGGCGGCGCAGCTCGTCTTGCAAGCGGGGGCCATGGCCGAGGGCGGCGACCTCTTCGTGCTCGACATGGGCATGCCGGTGCGAATCCTGGACCTGGCAAAGCGGATGATCGCGCTCTCCGGACACACCATCCGAGATGCGACGCGTCCCACCGGTGACATCGCCATCACCTTCACCGGTCTTCGCCCCGGCGAGAAGCTCTTCGAAGAGCTTCTCATCGGAGAGAATCCACTGCCCACCGAACATTCCCGGATCATTCGCGCGAAAGAAGATTTCATGGCATGGCCTGTGCTCAAGGATCACCTTCAACGACTTCTGAGCGCCGCCCGCAGCGACGATGTCGAAACGATGACAACGCTGCTGTGCACGATGGTGCCTGGTTATACGCCCGATGCGGCGCGGGCGTCCTAGCATGAAGGACGCGGAAATCAGGCTTGCGATTATCGGTCTCGGCTACGTCGGCCTGCCGCTGGCGGTGGCCTTCGGGCGCCAGATGCCGGTCGTCGGCTTCGACACCAATCAGCGTCGGATCGAAGAGCTCGAGGCCGGGCGCGATCGAACCCTGGAGGTCCCATCCGAGGACCTGCATGCCGCGATGCAGCTGAGTTACAGCGCGAATGCGGCCGATTTGCGCGACTGCAATGTGTTCATCGTGACCGTGCCAACGCCCGTCGACAGCGCGAACCGGCCGGACCTTGCGCACCTCTTGCATGCCAGTGAAACGGTGGGCCAGGTGATGCCCCGCGGCGCCATCGTGATCTACGAGTCGACGGTGTACCCGGGTGCGACTGAAGAAGTTTGCGTGCCCGCGCTCGAACGCGCCAGCGGCCAACGTTTCAACGAAGGCTTCTATTGCGGCTACAGCCCTGAGCGTGTCAATCCCGGCGACAAGGTCAACACGCTGGCGAAGATCCGCAAGATCACGAGCGGCAGCACCCCGGAGGTGGCGGAGATCGTTGATCGCCTGTACAACCGGGTCGTGACGGCGGGCACCTACAAGGCGCAAAGCATCAAGGTCGCCGAGGCCGCAAAGGTTATCGAAAACACGCAGCGCGACCTCAACATCGCACTCATGAACGAGCTTTCCGTCTTGTTCGACAGACTGGACATTGACACCCTCGAAGTGCTCGAAGCCGCAGGCAGCAAGTGGAACTTTCTGCCGTTTCGTCCCGGCCTTGTGGGGGGGCATTGCATTGGGATCGATCCGTACTACCTCACCCACAAGGCGGAACAAGTCGGCTACATCCCGCAGATCATTCTGGCGGGTCGCCGAATCAATGACAACATGGCCCGCTATGCGGCGCGAAACACGATCAAGCTGATGCTGCAGGCCGGTATGGACGTCCCCCGCTGCAGGGTCGGCGTGCTGGGTATCACCTTCAAGGAAAACTGTCCGGACATCCGAAACAGCAAGGTGGTGGACTTGGTGCGCGAACTGGAGACTTGGGGCGCGCAAGTCGTCGTGACCGATCCATGGGCCAGCGAAGACGAGGTGCAGAACGAATACGGGCTGCAGCTTGGCACGATCGACGAAAATTACCCGGTGGACGCATTGGTCGTCGCGGTAGGCCATACCGAATACCGGGCACTCACGCCCTCGGCATTGCGGCGCTATTGCCGTCATGCGGCGCCGGTGCTGACCGATGTCAAGTCACTCTACGATCGTCATGAGGCAGCCAGCGCCGGCTTCACGGTGTTCAGGCTCTGAAGAAATGAGGAACTTCGCACTTATCGGCGCAGCCGGGTACATCGCACCACGGCACATGCGAGCGATCAAGGACACCGGCAACACGCTCGCCGTGGCCTATGACGTCAACGACTCGGTCGGCATCATTGACAGTCTTGCACCCGATGCTGAGTTTTTTACTGAGTTTGAATCGTTCTATGAGCATGGTCATCGGCTCAAGCGGTCGCCATCGTCCGCTCTGGACTATGTGTCCGTCTGCTCTCCCAATCACCTGCACCATCCACACATCGCGGCTGGGCTGCGTTGGGGTTGCGACGTCATTTGCGAGAAGCCGCTCGTGCCGTCGACCGACCTGCTCGACGATCTGGTGTTGATTGAGCGCGAAACCGGCAAACGCGTGTTCACTATCCTGCAGTTGCGCCACCACGACGCCATTCTCCGGCTGCGTGAAAAGGTTGCCAACGCTTCTGCGGACACCAAGTTCGATGTGGACCTGACCTACATCACGTCGCGCGGTAAGTGGTATTCGGCGAGCTGGAAAGGCGACCCACGCAAGTCCTTCGGCGTGGCTACCAACATCGGTGTCCATTTCTTCGACATGCTGCACTTCATTTTTGGGGACGTGGAGAACATTGTGGTTCACCATTCTGGCGACCACAAGGCGGCCGGATTTCTTGAGTACGAGCGGGCTCGCGTGCGCTGGTTTCTGTCCATCGATGCCAGCGATCTGCCGGATGAGGTCAAGGGCAAAAGGACGACTTATCGATCCATCGTCGTGAACGGCGAGGAGCTCGAATTTTCCGAAGGATTCACGGACCTCCACACCGTGAGTTACCGCGAAATTCTGGCCGGCCGAGGCTATGGCTTGATGGATGCTCGCCAGGCGGTTGAATCAGTGCACATCATTCGCACCAGCCGACCGAACCCTTCGCATTCTGACAGTCATCCATTTCTGAAGCGGTTGACAGTGTGAGCGCTGTGGTTCACGAAACAGCCATCATCGATTCCGGCGCCCGTGTCGGAGAGGGAACCCGCGTTTGGCATTGGGTGCACGTGAGCGCGGGTGCAATCATTGGAGAGAATTGCTCCTTGGGCCAGAACGTGTATGTCGGAAACGACGTGCGCATCGGCAACAACGTCAAGATCCAGAACAACGTCAGCGTCTACGATGCCGTGACGCTCGAAGACAATGTTTTTTGCGGCCCCAGCATGGTCTTCACCAATGTCTACAACCCCCGGTCGGCTGTAAGCCGTAAAGGCGAATACCGACGCACGCTCGTATGCCAGGGTGCGACGTTGGGCGCTAATAGCACCATTGTCTGCGGTGTGATCGTGGGCCGCTATGCCTTTGTGGGCGCCGGCGCCGTGGTGAATCGCGACGTGCCGGACTTCGCATTGATGCTCGGCGTGCCTGCTCGACTCGCGGGCTGGATGAGCCGAAGCGGCGAACGGCTGGAGTTTTCGGGTGAACTGGCGACATGTCCGGCTACCGGGGAAAGATACGTGTTGCGCGATGGCATTTGTGCGCTGGCGGGCGAGGGATCGGCATGATCGACAAGCTGGAGTTCGTGGACCTCAAGGCGCAATACAGGGCATTGAAGGCGCAGATCGACGAGCGAATTCAGCGCGTGCTCGACCACGGCCAGTACATCATGGGGCCGGAGGTCGCAGAACTGGAGAGCAGGCTAGCCGCGTATGTTGGCGCCAGCCATTGCGTCACGGTCGCGAGCGGCACTGAGGCGATGCTCATTTCGCTGATGGCAATGGGTCTCAAGCCGGGAGACGAAGTCATCACCACGCCGTTCACCTTTGCCGCCACAGCGGAAGTGATTGTCTTGCTGGGCGGCAAGCCGGTGTTTGTCGACATCGAACCCGATACCTGCAACATTGACGCAAGCCTGATCGAGGCAAGGATCACCGACCGAACGCGCGCCATCATGCCCGTCAGCTTGTATGGTCAGTGCGCTGATATGGATGAACTCAACGCTATCGCAACGCGCCACGGTTTGACCGTGATCGAAGATGCTGCGCAGAGTTTTGGCGCGAGTTACAAGGAACGGAAGAGCTGCAATCTCAGCACCTTCGGATGCACCAGTTTCTTTCCCAGCAAGCCGCTTGGCTGCTATGGCGATGGAGGCGCGATCTTCACGAGTGACGACGGGTTCGCTCAAGTCTGCCGCGAGATTCGCGTGCATGGCCAAAGCGCGCGTTACACCCACTCCCGAGTCGGTGTCGGCGGGCGGATGGATACCTTGCAATGCGCCGTCGTCCTCGCCAAGTTGCAACGCTTTGGGTGGGAGATCCAGCGTCGCCGGGAAATCGGTGCTCGTTATCAAACTTTGCTAGCCGGCACGGAAGTGGGCTTGCTGAATGTGCGGCCCGACCGCGATTGTGTGTGGGCCCAATACACAGTCTTCGTTCGAGATCGATCGCAGGTTCAAACTGCGCTTGCGGCGCAAGGTATTCCCACTGCAGTGCACTACCCCCAGCCGTTGCACCTTCATGCGCCCTATGCAGAATTCGGCAGCCCGGAGGGCCTCCCTGAAAGCTTGTTCGCGAGCAAGCGCGTGATGAGCTTGCCAATGAGTGCCGATCTGACGGACTCGCAGCAGGACTACGTCGTCTCACGACTGGCGCTCGCTCATGCGTGACTTGCAACCACAGAACGAGGCCGGGCTGGAAAGCTGCGTCGGAGTAGCACGGCAGCACAACTGCCTGTCCATGCACGGTGCTGCATGATGCGCATTCTTTGCCTGATCCGGCGATCGCTCGCCGACATAGTTGCACTGTGCAATGTGGTTTTTGCGGCGCACGTGCTACGACGGTGGGCGGACGAGGCCAGAGCCCACCGGGC
>NZ_JBFUIU010000454.1:0-7349 GCF_056401695.1 Variovorax sp. P4_D9 | reverse complement strand
GCACTACGCTCGGCCTGAACTGGCTCAGAAGTACCTCAAGGCTTTCGATCTAGGGCTTACCTCTGCGAAAGGCCTGTTTGCAAAGCGGCGCATGGGAAAGTCCGAATTCCTCGAGAAGGACCTCATCCCCGCTGCACAGAATGCCGGCTACCTCACGACGTACTTGAATCTCTGGGACGCGCGGACGCAGCCTACCGGAGCGCTCGTCGCCGCCTTGCAGCGCACGCTCGAGCTCAAGGGCTTCGCGAAAGTCGCCCAGCGCCTGAACACCCCGCTTCGAAAGGTGAAAGCTGGCGCGAAGGTGCCTGGCCTAGGCGAAGGGTCGGTCGAAGCCGAGCTCGCAGATGCGCCGTCAGCCGGCGGTCCGGCACTGGGCGAGTGGCTCAGGACCTTCGACAAGCGCGGAAAGCGCATGCTCCTGGTTCTGGACGAGGCACAGGTCTTGGCGGATGCGGCTCACTCGGAACTTGCTCATTCGTTGCGCGCTGGCCTCGACAGCCGCAAGCAGAACATCAAGGTGGTGTTTGCAGGGAGCTCGGAGCCGACGCTGCGCCGCATGTTCGGCCGGTCCACCGAGCCCTTCTACAACTGGGCGCCCCTGGAGCCGTTCGAGCTTCTCGGCGAGGACTTCGTCAAAGCCTTGGTGGCTAAGGTCAACAAGCTCTCGCGCTTCAGCCTCAAGCAGGCGGAGGCGTTGGAGGCATTCCATGCTCTCAAGGACACGCCAGAGTTTTTCAGACGCTACCTCGAGCGCTTCATGACCAATGCGGACCTGGGCGGAGGCGCCGCCCTCGAGCACACGCTAGAACATGTGTTCAACGACAGGGAGTTTGCGCAGACCTGGGCCCGGTTGCTGCCGGCGGACCAGGAGGTCCTGAAGGCGCTCGCCAATGATGTCACCGACCTCCACTCGGCGAGAACCTTGCTGCGCATCGGAATGGCGCTTGGCCTTGAAAGGGCCGTCTCCAAGAACGCACCTGCGCAGGCGCTGAAACGCCTTCAAGATCAGGAGCTCATCACGCGGCTCGAGGTTGGCGAATATCGGTTCCAGGACGACGCGTTTGCCGAATGGGTGAAGAACCGCGGCCTCGACGGTTAGCGTGACGTGCGCCAACGCGGTCCTTGGCTACAGTCACCGACGGCCCAGTTGCCGCGCCACGAGCCAGCTGCGACGGGCAGAATCCGGCCATAAGCGGACTCTGACCGCCGGCTCTCGTTTGTAAGCCGGCTGAAAAGTGTCGTGACAGGCTTGGAAGGAAGCGGCCTTCCTCTACTGCACGACATCGATGTGCGTGATGGTCGGCTTTCCGTTCACTATCTCGGCGCTGAACCGCACCTTGTCGCCAGCCTTGAGCTTCTCCAGGGTGCTCGGGGCGGAAACATTGAAGGCCATGGTCATCGCGGGCATGCCGAGGTTGGGAAGGTCACCGTGCTTGAGCACGACTTCGCCGCGCTCTTTGTCCACCCGCCGCACTTCGCCCTCGGTCAGGGGCAGCGCAGCGGCCGATTCGCCTTATTGGGCCACGGTGGGCGCGGTCATCGCGCCGGACCTCGTTTGAGCATGAGCGACCGCCAATGCGATGAACGGCAAGGTGATGAGGATGCTTCGGAACTTCGTCATGTGTGGGTACCTTTCATTCGTTTTGGGATGAGCGCCGGGCTGAACCTGCCGGCTCGATTGGCGCGTCGTGGCCCTGGCGGATATCGCGTGTGGCAGTTCGGCGTCGAATGACCAAGTACCAGGCGGCCGGAATGACGAGCAAGCTGAGCAAGGGAGCCGTCACCATGCCACCCACCATGGGAGCAGCAATTCGGGTCATCACTTCGGAGCCGGTTCCGCTTCCCCACATGATGGGCAGCAAGCCCGCCATGACAACCGCCACCGTCATCGCCTTTGGGCGAACGCGCAGCACCGCTCCCTCGCGGATGGCGGCAAGCAAGGTTTCGTTGTTCATCGGCGCTCCAGCTTCGATACGACGTGCAAGGGAGTTCTTGAGGTAGATGAGCATCACGACGCCGAACTCGGCGGCGACCCCAGCGAGCGCGATGAATCCGACCGCGGTGGCGACCGAGATGGAATGTCCCAACGCCCAAACCAGCCAGAAGCCGCCAACGAGCGAGAACGGGACCGCAGCCATGACCAGTGCAGCATCAGTGACGGACCTGAACAGCATGCACAACAGCACGAAGATGACTGCCAAGGTGGCAGGCACGACGAGCTTGAGCCGTTCGGTAGCTCGCTCAAGGTACTCGAACTGCCCGGACCATGAAACGGCGTAGCCGACGGGCATGGCCACCGACTTGGCCACTGCCGCCTGCATGTCATTGACCGCCGACCTCAGGTCCCGGCCTCGGACATCCACGTAGACCCAGCCGGACAAGCGCGCGTTTTCGCTTCGCAGCATTGCCGGGCCTTCCTGGATGGTCACCTTTGCCACGTCCTGCAGGAGCAGCTGTGCCCCCTTGTCGGTCACGAACGGAAGTTCTCTCAGCCGCTGCAGCGAATCGCGAATCTCCCGCGGATATCGTACGTTGATGGGATAGCGTTCTCGCCCCTGGACGACCTCACCGACGTTGTCGCCGCCGACGGCGGTCGAGACGATGGACTGAACATCGGCCACGGAAAGACCATAACGCGCGGCTGCGAGCCGGTCCACGTCGACGTCGATGTACCGGCCACCGGTCAGGCGCTCGGCCAGTGCCGACGAAACACCTTGAACGCCCCTGACTGTTGCTTCAATCTGCGTTGTAAGCTTGTCGATGGTGGCCAGGTCGGCGCCCGCGACCTTGATGCCGACAGGGCTCTTGATGCCGGTTGCCAACATATCGATGCGGTTGCGGATGGGCGGCACCCAGACATTGGTCAGGCCCGGCACCTTCACGACGCGGTCCAGCTCTTCAACGAGCTTGTCGGGCGTCATCCCAGCACGCCACTGTTCGCGCGGCTTGAACTGGATGGTCGTCTCGAACATCTCGAGCGGAGCCGGGTCCGTGGCGGTGTCGGCACGACCGGCCTTGCCGAAGACCCGTTCAACCTCAGGCACCGTCTTGATGAGTCGATCCGTCTGCTGAAGGAGCTCGGAGGCCTTGGAAATCGACGGCCCAGGGAGGGCCGATGGCATGTAGAGCAGGTCGCCCTCGTCCATCGGCGGCATGAATTCACCGCCAAGGCGCATGACGGGGATGGCTGTCAGCGCCATGAGCACCGCGGCGACGGCGAGCGTGGTCTTCGGAAACCGGAGCACCGCTTCCAGTGCAGGGCGGTATGCCGCCACAAGGAAGCGATTCACCGGGTTTGACGCCTCGTGAGGGATGCGCCCGCGGATGAGGTAGCCCATCAGCACAGGAACCAGCGTCACGGACAGGCCTGCAGCCGCAGCCATTGCATAGGTCTTCGTGAACGCCAGCGGCGAGAAAAGCCGTCCCTCTTGAGCTTCGAGGGAGAACACGGGCACGAAGGAAAGCGCGATGATGAGAAGCGAAAAGAACAAGGCTGGCCCGACCTCGATAGATGCTGAGCTGGCCAACTTCCATCGTTCAGCAGACGTTGGGGTCCTGCCGTGCGTCGCCTCGAACGCCTCCAAATGCTTGTGGGTGTTCTCCACCATCACGATGGCTGCGTCGACCATGGCGCCGATACTGATGGCGATGCCCCCGAGCGACATGATGTTGGCATTAACGCCTTGCCACTGCATGACGATGAACGCGGTGAGCACGCCAATCGGGAGTGCGACCACCGCCACCAACGCAGAGCGGAGATGAAACAGGAAGATAGCGCACACCACCGCCACGACCACGAACTCCTCCAGCAGTTTGAAGCGGAGATTCTCGACGGCGCGGTCGATGAGCAGCGACCGGTCATAGGTCGGAACAATCTCGACGCCATCGGGCAGGCTTGACTTGAGCATCTCGAGCTTCGCCTTGACGGCCTGGATGGTCGTGCGTGCATTCTTGCCCGAGCGCATGACCACGACGCCACCTGCGACTTCCCCTTCGCCGTTGAGTTCGGCGATGCCGCGGCGCATTTCCGGACCCACCTGTAGCGTGGCCACGTCGCGCAGGAGAACAGGGGTCGCGCCCGAAACCGCGAGCGGAATGGCGCGGAAGTCGTTCAGCGACTTCAGGTAGCCGCGCGAGCGCACCATGTACTCTGCCTCTGCAAGCTCCACGACCGAGCCGCCTGAGGCCTGGTTCGCCTTCTGCAGGGCCGCCACGACCATTTCCTGGGTGACACCAAGGCCTCGCATGCGGTCAGGGTCGAGCACCACCTGGTACTGCCGCACCATGCCGCCGATGCTCGCGACCTCGGCGACGTCGGGGACGGTCTTCAGCTCGAACTTCAGGAACCAATCGTTGAGCGCGCGGAGCTGCCCGATGTCTTGCCTGCTCGAGCGGTCAACCAGCGCGTATTCGTAAACCCATCCGACGCCGGTCGCGTCGGGCCCCAGCGATGCGTTGGCGCCCGGGGGCAACTTGCTCTGCACCTGATTGAGGTATTCGACGACCCGCGAGCGGGCCCAGTACGGGTCCGCCTTGTCGTCAAAGAGCACATAGACGAACGAGTCCCCGAAGAACGAGTAACCGCGGACCGTCTTGGCGCCCGGCACGCTGAGCATGGTTGTCGTCAGCGGGTACGTCACCAGGTCCTCCACAACCTGAGGGGCCTTGCCCGGGAAGGGCGTCCGGATGATAACCTGTACGTCCGAAAGGTCTGGCAAGGCGTCCACCGGAATGCGCGTCGCCGACCAGACGCCAGCAGCCACCAGAAACAGCGTGGCGATGAGCACAAGGAGTCGATTGCCAATCGACCACCGGATGAGCGCGGCAATCATTGCTTCGTGCCCGGTTGCACGCGCTGCACCGAGAGGAGCTCATAGCCCATGGGCCCGCCCTCCTTGAACTCGAATCGGACGGTGTCGCCGGGCTTCACCTCCGCGAACGCGTTGGGGTCAGGCTTTGAGAAGCCCATCGTCATCGCTGGCCACTTGAGTGTCGCAACGGGGCCGTGGGAAATCGTGATGCCATCCGGCTCGACGCTCTCGACCTTGCCTTCGGCTACGTGGGTTGCCGACGCCTTGCCCGCCGGCAACGATGCGGCGGATGCGGGCGACGTGCCAGACGCCGTCATGCTTCCCAGCACCGAGCGCAGCCGAGCCTCGGAATCGATAAGAAACTGACCGCTCGCGACGACCTGGTCGCCTTCCTTCAATCCTTGGATGACCTCGATGTCGTCACCGAGGTCCAACCCGAGCGATAGATCATGCGGCTCGAACGCGCCGGTATCGTTGCGGACGATGACCACCGCGCGCTTGCCGGTACGAATCACCGCCTCGGCTGGTACGACAAGCCGGGTGCTCGTCGGTCCTGCCACCTGCAGGCGCAACAACATCCCCGGCGTGAGCTTGCCTTCCTTGTTGTCGACTTCGAAGCGCGCCTTCAGCGTGCGCGTGTTCGAGCTGATCTCTGGAAGTATTTCCTTAAGCTCGCCCTCGAAGCTTTGAGAGGCATCTGCTTGCAGCACCGCCTTGACCTTCTGGCCGCGGGTCAAGCGCACCGCTTGAGCTTCCGGCACCTCGGCCACGGCCCATACCTTTTCAAGCCCGGCGATGCGAAACAGCGTCATGCCGGGTGTGATAGCAACGCCCTCGCGGACGCCGAGCTCAGCCACTACCCCGCTTGCCGGTGCGCTCAGGGTGAATCGCGTCTGTGCCGTCCCCGTCTCCTCGCTCCGGCGGATGAGGTCTTCCGGAATCGACATGGCGCGCATCCGCTCGCGCGCTGCTGCTACGAGGTCGGGCGCGACGCCGGCCCGTTTGAGCGCAAGCAACTCGTTCTGCGGACCGAGCCAGTCCGGCGCGAAGATGGTCGCCAAGGCTTGACCTTTGCGCACGCGCTCCATCGGAGCACGCACAGCCAGGCGCTCGACGTACCCCGCGACCCGCGTCTGAACCGCCACGGTCAGTCGCTCGTCAAATTGAACCGTGCCGACGGCGTCGAACGAGGTCGAGGCCTTGGCAAGTCGCACTGTGGCAAAGCGGATGCCCAAGTTCTGCTGCACCGTGGGACTTACTTTGACGCCAGATGCGCTGGGGTCACTGTCGGCGTAGACCGGCACGAGCTGCATATCCATGAAAGGCGACTTGCCCGGCTTGTCGAAGCGTGGGCCTGGGACCATCGGGTCGTGCCAGTAGAGGACCTTGCGCCCATCAGGTGACGATGTGCCATCGCCGGCGCTCGCTTGGGTGGTCATACCGTCATTACTGGTGTGGCGTCCCAGGAGGAAGCTGCCGCCGGCGAGGACTGCGCTGCCGACAACGAGAAGCGCGGCGAGGTGAGTGCGTTTCATTGGCCGGCTCCTTGCGCGAGAGGTTTCAGTGCAAGCTGTGCTTGGGTTTTGGCCAGGTCGCGTTGAAGCGTGAGGAGCTTCCGTTGCGCTTCCACTTCTGCGTGCCTTGCCTCGAAGAGCGTCATGAGCGTGCCCTGGTTCGAACGATATGCGGCGGTGGCGACGGCGGTCCGCTGCGCGGCAGGGGCCACGACACCGGGGCTGTACCGCTCGATGCGTTCGCGCAAGCGCTGGACGTCGCTGGCGAGCGCACGATATTCGGCGGTAGCCGTGCGCGTGGCTTCTGCAAGTTCGGCCTCGGCCTTGTCGGCCAAGGCGAGCTTCGCTGCGGTTTCGCGGTCCTGCCGCTCGGACGGGGCCACCTGAAGCGGAATGCTCACGCCGAAAGTCGCCATGTCCGAGTAGCCGGTGCGTTGCCCATACGAGACCTCCCAGGTCCAGTTTGGCTTGCGCTCCGAGGCCGCGACCGCAGCCGCTCGCGTGGCCACATCGATGTCGAACTGCTTTTCCAGAACCGCTGGATGGCCTGCGATGTAGGCCTGCTCCGTCGGCAGGGGAACCGCGGCTATGGGCGCCAACTCGTCGGCGGTGGTTCCAACCCAACGCTGGAGCGCCACCTGAGCCGAACTTTTTAGCTGTCGAGCTTCGGCCGACTCGTCCTCCGCCAAGCCACGCGCGCCAGTGAGGGCGAGCACCTCCTGGCCGCTTCCCGTTGACGAAACCAGGCGGGCACGTGCCACCTCGAACTCTTCATGGGCGTGATGCTCCGTGAGCGTCGTCAACTTCAGCGCCTCGCCGGCGTAGTAGGCGTCGAGGTAGGCGAGCGCGGTGTTCAGCCGCGTTTCGGCGACAGCGCTGCGCGCCTGCAGTCCCTCGCGCGCGACCACGGCCTCGGCCGAGGCTTGGCGAGCAGTTCGCTTCTCGCTCGACAGCCATTCCTGGCTGATGCCGATGCGCTTCATCGTCATGGGGTCGCGCGTGGTGCTGAAGCGGTCAGCCCCCC
>NZ_JBFUIU010000453.1:0-7362 GCF_056401695.1 Variovorax sp. P4_D9 | reverse complement strand
GAACGGACATGGCCTGCCGACCCAACAGCCCTTCGATCAGCTCATCGTTGATCTCGGCCTCGTCGGGCAGATCCTGGGCGAGATCGTACTCGAGCTTCCGCGGCAGCAGGGCCGGAGGCGCCTGACGCATCACTGCGTCGATCCTGTCGATGGAGCGGCCCGCGGTCATACCACTGCCTCGGCGATGAACTCGATGCGGGAGACGGCCTGCAGGAGGCGCGCGCGATCCTCATCGCTCAGCACCACGCCCTGGGCCACGTTGCCGGCCGCGACAGCAGTGAGCAGGGACTCGAAGCGCAGGACCGACAGCGCATCCCGGGCGGAGAACGGCAGCGGCTTCACGCGCGACGGCCGGCCGGTCTCTTCCCAGCAGCCGAGATCCTTCGTGGCCTGCACGAAGTCGACGCCCGTGATCTGCATGTGGTAGGCCAGGACGTCGCCACCCTTCGCGCCGCAGGACATGCAGGCCCAGGCGCCGTTCTCGGTGTTGATCCGCATGCTGTCGGAGCCATCGTGGAATTCGCAGCGCGTGGTGCGCCACTTGCCGCGGGAGGTCAGCACGAGCCCTTGGCTCTCGAAGAAGCACATGGGCTCCGGCAGGCGATCGCGGATGAAGGTCATGCGGCCGGCGCCTTCGCGGTCTTGCTGGTGACCATGGCCAGCCATTCGGCGACTGCGGCCAGGTCGGGCAACTCGCGCGTAAGTGTCCAGCGAGAAACGACGAAGCACTCGCGCCCACGGTCATCGACAGACCGCACCAGCGCACACTCGGCGCGCAAGGTCTCGAATGCCTTGTCGGTCATGCCGCCGCGTCCTGGGCGGCTGCATCGCTCGCGGGCTCGGCCAGAGACCGGAGCCACGCGTCGACGGCGCCGGCCTGCCAGCGCGTGCACTTGCGGCCCAGCTTCAGGGGCGCGGGGAAGCGACCTTCCGCGACCGCTGCGTAGATCTTGCTGCGGCTGAGCGTCGTGAGTTCGGTGACTCGCTTGACGTCGAGCAGCGATAGTGGATTGCCGGCAGGCGACTGGCTGGAAAAGGTTGCGCCTTGACGGTGTCCCATATGCGTCCTCAAGTGGGGTGGGCGCATCATTTCTCGGCATCCTCCTTCTTGAAAACGGGGTCAGCCGGGCTAAGGGAGGTGTCAGCTTGGCTAACTGGTGTACTAGCCGGGCTAAATGGGGCGCCAATATCTAGCTCGGGCATCAGCCAAGATGGTTTGCGCGGAATTTTGGGGGCATCTCAAGGGGCATTTACCAGGCGTCGACGGCTCACGATGAGGAGGCGGGCACGTTGACGATCCGGGCCCGGGTCAAGGCGGACCTGATCGAACTGCGCGAGCACTATCTGCCGGGCCTGGGCCGATCCAGGCCGGTGGTGGTACCGACTACGGCTTTCGGGCTTCGGCGAAAGTCGAGGAGTCTGCGGAGGCGATGGCGACCATGGCGCGGGCCTCCCGATACAGCGGCGTGTCATGCAGCGCCTCACGCCAGGTCGCTCAACGTGAACCACTGCTGCATGAAATGAATGCGCAGCACGGCCTCCAGCGGGAACGGCGGGCGACCCTTCTTGCCTTCGGGCGCGTACGGGGAAACCAAATCCACAAAGGCCGCCCACGGCACCACGCAGCTCATCTCATCGAGAAACTCGCGCTTGCGCGTTCGCTTCGTCGTCAGGCTCAGACCCAAGTCGACTTGCTTCAATCGGGCTGGCCACCGACGTGTTCGTTCGGCTCTTCGAGGGGGTAGATGCAGAGGTCTTTATGGCAGAAGACCGCCGCGTTGGGCGGCCACTAACAACGTACGCGGTTCACAGCTCAATCACGCCGCGCGCCATCAGTTCGCACAACGTCTACGCTGCGGGCGGTTTGTCGGCGCAGCCTTCGGACTGCAGGGCCGCGTCGGGTGAAGGCCGCTTCCCTTACTGGAGTTGACGTTCGACTCGATTCTCTTGCGGCCGCATCGGGCCCTACCCCGCATTTCGCCCAGGGCCGTCGTACAGCAGGAATGCAGCGGTTGCGGTCAGTGATGGCCGCACCCGCAACTCACGCTCTCGGCCACATTTGCGGCCGTCCCGACGCCGGCGAACTCTCGGACCCGGTGACCGGTTTCAAAGGTACTACTGACCTTTGCCACCGCCCCAGGAGCTGAGGTCGCCCGAACGTCTGCTGACCGATGGCTCCAACTGAAACTCCCGACCCAAAGGCGGCATCCGGTCTGCCGATCCGGCAGACCCAAGAGCGGTCGCTCGGCACCGGGAATCAAGCGATTGACAGCAGCGACTCGACCATCGTCCCCTGCGCGCCGGATATGTCGTCTGGCGTTTGGACCGCAAGGGTGACTTGGTGTGCTTTAGAGCCCCAGGTGCGCGTGAGCCAGCTCCAGCCAGCCCTCGCGAGCGATGCTGCAGGCCTGCGGCTCCGATCGCGCGTACATCTCCGCCGCATACAAGCGCCCCTTCGAGGACGGCTACTTTGCTTGCCAAACAGCCGTCATCAGACTCGGACCCCCTCAAAACCATCGATAATTTGACCGATTGCGCATCTAGACGCAGTGGCGCCCCATTCGCGGCAGCTAGACCAGCTTCGGCCGCATCGCTACGCGCCGAGAAGCGACCCGGCAAGTCGTATCGAGCACTGAGGCGAGGCGCTTCGATGACATCGCGAGGCTGGTGGAACGACGAGACGAAAGCCGTGCCGGTCTCATTCTCAAACTCAAGCGTGTACCGGCGGTCATCGATTCGTGCCAAGTCCATTGGCGCCTCTTGCTTCTGTTGCGTTGGATTGCATCGTAATCTGTCGCCAACTCACGGCTTCCGGGTGCACTCCTGGGGGCACTTTCCCGGCCCAGCGCGGCGCGAGCCAGCATCCATGCGCCTGTCCGCTCAGCCTTCGATAGAGCGGGTCTCCATCACGGGCCGGGCTTCCCATTTCCCCACCCCTTGGCCCATTTATCGATCGTTTCAAAGGTGACGCGCGTCGGATGGTTGTGGGGCAGCCCGGATTCTTGGTTCTCATACATCGCGGGGCAAAGGCCGCTCTGCTCGTGTGACGCTTTTTCCGCTCAGGCTCGGGTAGCCGCTGCCACTCGAGCCAGTTCTGATACGTCTCCATCTGGAACTTGTGCTTCGCCTTGTGGCGATTCTTCCCGGCCTTCACGTTGCGATCACGCTCCCGCGACAGCTCCAGGCCGAGCGCAGCGCCAGCCGCGCGCGCGATATCCCGCTGGCCTTCCAACGCCGAGTACAGCGCCTCATCGAAATAGCCGGTACCGAGGAGGCGCCTTGCTTGCGCTGCGCCCGCGGCTGCCCTGCCCAAATAAATGATCATCCGCTCTCGAGCCTCGAAGGGCATGGACCAGACGCCGCGAGCGTTGAGCTCCTTCATCGCGTGCGAAGTCCGGGTCATCCAGGCGAGGGCTTCCGCGCCGGCGTCGATCTTGAGCATGGCCTCAAGTGCGGCGACGTCCTCCTCGATGCCGTGCAGGGCCTCGACAAGCGCCAACCGCAGCAAGGGCGACGGGAATGGCACGGTCACAGCGGCTCTTCGCTGGAGAGTCCCACCAGTTCGGGAAAGCACTCGGTGGCATTCGTCAAGGCGCCCTCGCCATACTGCGTATCGTCGACGAACACGCCCGCCGCTTTGATCTGATCGTCGTCATCCGGGTCGTAGCTGCGCGACGTGATCATCTTCACGCCGATGACCTTGCCGCATTGAATGTCGACGAGGAGGTTCATGACGGACTCGGCCATCGCTTCCTTGTGCCAGCGCAGTACCTTTTCGCGGTCGTAGACGAAGCGTTTTGTTCCGGTGAACGCGAGCACCTTGCCAGCGATCGCCTTGCGCCGCCTGCGGGTAGCGACGCTGACTGGCACGGCCGGACGGGCCGGCAGATGGACAATGGAAGCCATGGTGTGCGGTCCCTTCAAGTTTGCTACGTTGTGGTGTTCCTGCACCCTGGCCGGCGCCTTGATGCCCCGCATAGACCGCCGCGGGGCTTGGCGGGTTTCAGATCCTCGCGCTGTAGGCCTGGTCGAACGCGGCCTCTAGCTTCGGCGACACACCGCGCACCTGTTCGATCACTTCCTTCGACCATTCGAAGTATTCGCGCCGGCGCTGGTTGGGCCAGCCCCACGGGGGGCTCGTGGCCATGTCGCGCAGGTTGCAGATCTTGTCGGCCAGCTTCACCAGCTTCGCCCGATCACTTGAGTGCGCAGCGTGCTCGACCTGCGGCGCTTACGATCAGCCTTGAGCAGACCCTTGTCGTCGGTGACCTCGAGCACGACGCCCGCCACTTCGGCGCCGAACTCCTGCACCAGCTCGGCGGCCGTCGTGTCGGTGTCCTCGACGGTGTCGTGCAGCAGCGCGGCGCAGATCGTGATCGTGTCCGTGATGCCGCCTTCCTCGGCCAGCACCCGGGCCAGCGCCAGCGGGTGGTTGATGTACGGCGACGAATCAGCGTCCTTGCGGCGCTGGTTCCGGTGCTTCGTGGCCGCGAAAGACGCAGCGCGAAGGATGGTGACGAGATCGTTCATGTCGGCTCATGCCGCCTTGAACTGCAGCACCTTGGCGCCTTCAGCAAGCTGGTCCAGATAGTCCGCCCAGCGCTGCATCATCGCTTTGCGCTCCGGCAGGAACGTGGTGCGGTTGTAGGCCCTGCCAAGCGGGTCGCGCACGGTATGTGCCAGTTGCGCCTCGATGATGTCGACGCGCTCGCCGAGCACCTCGTCCAGGATCGTGCGAGCCGTTGCGCGGAAGCCGTGGGGCGTCATCGTGTCGTTGTCGTAGCCCAGGGTCCGCAGCGCCATGCGCACGCCGTTTTCGCTCAGTGGGCGTCCTTCGCCCCGCTCGCTCGGGAAAACGCAGCCTGCGGGCCCGTGGTGACCGGTGAGCGGATGGAGATCGCGCAGCAGCGCGGCGGCCTGTGTGGAAAGTGGCACCAGGTGTGGCTGGCCGTTCGCCTTCTGGTCGACGCTGCGCTTCATGCGCGCCGCGGGGATGGTCCACATGGCGCCGTTCAGGTCGATCTCGGACCAGAGCGCCGCGCGCACCTCGCCGGGACGCTGAAACACCAGGGCAGAGAACTGCAGCGCTGTGCGCACAACCGGCGAGCCCCGGTAGCCGCGCATCGCGCGCACCAGGTCGGCCAACTGCTTGGGCTCGACGATCGCGGCATGGTGGCGCGCCGTCGCCGTCATGAGGGTGCCCTGAAGGTCAGCGGCAGGGTTGCGCGTGGCCCGGCCGCTCGCAATGCCGTAGCGGAAGACMTGGCCGATGATCTCGCGCAGCCGGTGGGTCGTCTCGATCGCGCCCCGGGCCTCGACCCGGCGCAGCATGGCGAGCAGCTCCGGTGCGTCGATCTCCGGCATCGGCCGGGTGCCGATCCATGGAAACACGTCTTTCTCAAGTCGGGCGATCGTGGTATCTGCGTGCGATGCGGCCCACCCGGTGGCCTTGGTCTTGTGCCATTCGCGCGCCACGACCTCGAAGCCGCTGTCCGTCGAGATCGTGCTGCGGGCCTTGTCGACCTTGCGGGCAGCCGATGGGTCCGTGCCTGCCTTGAGCAGCTCGCGTGACGAATCCCGATCCTTGCGGGCCTGCGTCAGGGTGATCTCGGGATAGACGCCGAGCGCCAGGCGCTTCTCCTTGCCCCCGAAACGGTACTTCCAGCGCCACCACTTGCCCCCGCTTGGAGCGATCTCGAGGTACAGGCCTTGGGAGTCAGCCATGCGCCGGGTTTTCTCCGTAGGCTTGGCCTGCTTGATGGCTATGTCGGTGAGTGGCATGGGGGCATTTCCTGTGTGGATCTGCCCGATTATGGAATCTGCCCCCGTTGTTGCCCCCATTTATTTCTGGCTGCCCCCGGCCGGATTTGGCGACATCAGGCAACAAAAAACCCCTAAGTGGTTGATATCCTTAGGGGTTTTTGAGCTATCCGGAGGCTGCCGGATGCATATCTGGTGGAGCTGGGGGGATTTGAACCCCCGTCCGTAAGCCTTCTTCGCGCAGATCTACATGTTTAGCGGTCTGATTTGAGTCTCGCCACCGGTGTCGCGCAGTCGCACGCTACACCGGCCGCCAGCACCCTATTTTCTCGCCCCGACCCAAGGTACCCGGATCAGGGCCAGCCCATGTAGATTATCTTTGCAGCCGGGAGGCGTCAGATTGCTCTAGCGCCCCCTTGCCCAGCCCATCGGCCTGCTGTTGCAAAGCTCACCGGCAATTAAGCGGCGAGTGCGAAACGTTCGTCGTTTGCAGTTAGTTTGTTTGAATCTGTTTTACGAGCGCATTCAGCTCGACATGCCCCGCTGCGATTCCGAACCCACGTCGAAACCAGTGCAGCCCCAAGCCATGCATTTTAGGCCTGTTTCAGTAACTTCAAGAGCTCCATGGGCGATGCGATGGCCGCGTCGGCATCCCAGCGCGCCACCTCCGCCTGTTCGCCCATGTAGCCGTAGATGGCCGCCACGGTCCGCATGCCGGCGGCCCGGCCGGCCAGCATGTCACGTTCGTCGTCCCCGACATAGACACAATGCACCGGGGCCACGCCCATCCGGCGCGCGGCTTCGAACAACGGCTCCGGATGCGGCTTGGCGTGGGGGGTGGTGTCACCGCTGACGATCGCCCGCGCGCTCTCGAACAGCGCCATCGCGCGCGTCAGCGGCAGAGTGAAGCGTTCGGACTTGTTGGTGACGACGCCCCATCGCAGCCCGGACGCGTTCAGCGCCTCCACGAGTTCGGCCACCCCGTCGAAGACCTGGGTGTTGAGCAGCATCCGCGATTCGTACTTGACGAAGAACTCCTCGCGCAGTACCGGAAACTCGGGCGCCTCCGGCGTGATGCCGAAGGCCACGCCCAGCATGCCCCGGGCGCCAGCACCCGCCATCGGCCGGTAGCGTTCAAGCGGCAGCGAAGGCAGGCCGCGCTCGGTTCGCATCAGGTCGGCCGCGGCGCCCAGGTCGGGGGCGCTGTCGATCAGCGTGCCGTCGAGGTCGAACAGGACGGCTTCGGTGCGGCCGGTCCTCACAGGTCGCCTGCCGGCTTCTGGGTCGCGAACATGTAGTTGACGCTGGTGTCGCCGCTGAGCCAGTAGCGCCGCGTCAGCGGGTTGTGCTCCATGCCGCGGGTGTGGCGCAGGTCGAGCCCGGCGGCGCGGCAATGGGCGGCCAGTTCGCTCGGCCGGATCAGCTTCTGGTACTCGTGCGTGCCGCGCGGCAGCATGCCGAGCACGTATTCGGCCCCGACGATCGCCAGCATGAACGCCTTCAGGTTGCGGTTGATGGTCGAGAAGAAGACCCAGCCACCGGGCCTGGCCAGATCGGCGCAGGCCTTGACGACCGAGGCCGGATCGGGCACGTGTTCGAGCA
>NZ_JBFUIU010000452.1:0-7364 GCF_056401695.1 Variovorax sp. P4_D9 | reverse complement strand
GTCCGGGGCCGGGCAGGCTCAGATGCGGAAGCTTTCGCCGCAGCCGCAACGGTCGCGTTCGTTCGGATTGTTGAACTTGAAGCCTTGATTGAGGCCCTCGCGCACGAAGTCGAGCTGCGTGCCGTCGATGTAGGCCAGGCTCTTGGGGTCGACCAGCACCTTGACACCATGGTCCTCGAACACCACGTCCTCGGGCGATAACTCGTCCACGTACTCGAGCTTGTAGGCCAGGCCCGAGCAGCCCGTGGTCTTGACGCCCAGCCGCACGCCCACGCCCTTGCCTCGTTTGCCGAGATAGCGGGTGACGTGGCGCGCGGCCGATTCGGTCAGAGTCACAGCCATGGTCAGTGAGTGCTTTCCGTCACGGCGGTTTCAGCCACGCCGTGCTTGGCCTTGTAGTCGCTGACAGCGGCCTTGATCGCGTCTTCGGCCAGGATCGAGCAGTGGATCTTGACCGGCGGCAGCGCCAGTTCCTCGGCGATCTGGGCGTTCTTGAGCGCCGCCGCTTGATCGAGCGTCTTGCCCTTGACCCATTCGGTCACCAGCGAGGACGAGGCGATCGCCGAGCCGCAGCCGTAGGTCTTGAAGCGCGCGTCTTCGATCACGCCGGTCTCGGGGTTGACCTTGATCTGCAGCTTCATGACGTCGCCGCAGGCCGGTGCGCCGACCATGCCGGTGCCTACCGAATCGTCGCCCTTTTCGAAGGAGCCGACGTTGCGGGGATTTTCATAGTGGTCGATGACCTTGGATGAGTAAGCCATGGAGTACCTCCTTGAATGTTCAGTGAGCCGACCACTGGATCGTGCTGATGTCGATGCCATCCTGGAACATCTCCCACAGCGGGCTCAGCTCGCGGAGCTTGGCGACGTTGTGCTTGATGGTCGAGATCGCGTAGTCGATTTCTTCCTCGGTCGTGAATCGGCCGATGGTCATGCKCAGGCTGCTGTGGGCCAGCTCGTCGCTGCGGCCCAGGGCGCGCAGCACGTAGCTGGGCTCCAGGCTGGCCGAGGTGCAGGCCGAGCCGCTGGACACGGCGAGGCCCTTGATGCCCATGATCAGCGACTCGCCTTCGACGTAGTTGAAGCTGATGTTCAGGTTGTGCGGCACGCGGTGTTTTAGGTTGCCGTTGATGAAGACCTGCTCGATGTCCTTCAGGCCGTCGAGAAGACGCTTCTGCAGCGCCGCGGCCTTGGCCACGTCGGCCTTCATCTCGAGCTTTGCCAGGCGGAAGGCCTCGCCCATGCCGACGATCTGGTGGGTCGGCAGGGTGCCCGAACGCATGCCGCGCTCGTGGCCGCCGCCGTGCATCTGGGCCTCGAGCCGCACGCGCGGCTTACGGCGCACGTACAGCGCACCGATGCCCTTCGGGCCGTAGGTCTTGTGCGAGGCCAGGCTCATCAGGTCGATCGGCAGCGTCTTGACGTCGATCTCGACCTTGCCGGTGGCCTGCGCCGCGTCGACGTGGAAGATCACGCCCTTCTCGCGGCAGATGTTGCCGAGCGCGACCACGTCCTGGACTACGCCGATCTCGTTGTTTACGAACATCACGCTGGCCAGGATAGTGTCCGGGCGGATCGCTGCCTTGAACACCTCGAGGTCGAGCATGCCGTCTTCCTGGACATCCAGGTAGCTCACTTCGAACCCCTGGCGCTCGAGTTCGCGCATGGTGTCGAGCACCGCCTTGTGCTCGGTCTTCACCGTGATCAGGTGCTTGCCCTTGCCCTTGTAGAAATGCGCCGCGCCCTTGAGCGCGAGGTTGTTCGATTCGGTGGCGCCGGAGGTCCAGACGATCTCGCGCGGGTCGGCGCCGATCAGGTCGGCCACTTCGGCACGTGCCTTCTCGACCGCTTCCTCGGCCTCCCATCCCCAGGCGTGACTGCGCGACGCCGGGTTGCCGAAATGCTCGCGCAACCAGGGAATCATCGCGTCGACGACGCGCGGATCGACCGGCGTGGTGGCGCCGTAATCGAGATAGATCGGGAAATGAGGAGTGACGTCCATAGCTGGCTCAGGCTGGCGTGGGGTTGATCTTTGTTCGGAGTGTTTTGACCGAGGCGCCCGAAGGCGCCGCCTGATCAGGATTTGGCGAAGGCGTTGCCCAGTGCGAAGACCGAGTTCGGCGCGTTGACGCGGATCGGCTTGACCACCGGCTGCGCCGAGATCGCGCGCTTGACGGCCGGCTTGTTCTCGATCTGCACGCCCTTGGCGATCTGGTCGTCGACCAGCTTCTGCAGCGTGACGGAATCGAGGAACTCGACCATGCGCTGATTCAGCGAGGCCCAGAGCTCGTGGGTCATGCAGCGACCCGCTTCGCCGAGGCAGTTTTCCTTGCCGCCGCATTGGGTGGCGTCGATCGGCTCGTCGACCGAGACGATAATGTCGGCCACGGTGATATCCGCCGCCTTGCGGCCAAGGGAATAACCGCCGCCGGGGCCGCGCGTCGACTCGACCAGCTCGTGACGGCGCAGTTTGCCGAACAGCTGCTCGAGATAGGACAGCGAAATCTGCTGCCGCTGGCTGATCGCGGCCAGCGTGACCGGACCGGTGTTCTGGCGCAGCGCCAGGTCGATCATGGCCGTAACCGCAAAGCGGCCTTTGGTAGTGAGACGCATCGCAAGCTCCTTGAGTGCTTACCGTGGAAATGTCACCGAGCCCGGGGGCCGCGGTGACCTCGTCTCCGCCCTGCACGACCCTCGACCGGCTGGTGTGCCGATCGGTTGGAGTCGCCCTTCATCGCGAAGTTCTTTTGTTCTTGAGTATTTCGGTCAAGTATAGCAGAAGCCCCTCAGCGCTGCTCGGGTAAACCCGATTGCGCCGCCTTCCGGGCGGTTCAGAGCGCGATGTTGTCGTGGCCGGCGGCACCGAAGGCCTGCTCGCGCAGTTCCGCCAGCTGGTCGCGGACCCGGGCGGCCTTCTCGAATTCGAGGTTCCGGGCGTGCTCCAGCATGAGCTTCTCGAGGCGCTTGATCTCGCGCGCCACGTCCTTTTCGGACATGTCCTCGACCTTGGCGCGCTCCAGCTCGCGCTTGGCCGCCTCCTTGCCCGATTTCTCGCTATAGACACCGTCGATCAGGTCGCGCACCTCCTTCAGGATGCTGCGCGGCGTGATGCCGTGGGCCTCGTTGTGCGCAATCTGGCGCGCCCGGCGCCGATCGGTCTCGTCGATTGCCTTTTTCATCGAGTCCGTCATGCGGTCGGCGTAGAGGATCGCCTTCCCGTTCAAGTTGCGCGCCGCCCGTCCGATGGTCTGGATCAGCGAGCGCTCGGCGCGCAGGAAGCCTTCCTTGTCGGCGTCGAGGATCGCCACCAGCGACACCTCGGGGATGTCCAGGCCCTCGCGCAGCAGGTTGATGCCGACCAGCACGTCGAAGCTGCCCAGGCGCAGGTCGCGCAGGATCTCGACCCGCTCCACGGTGTCGATGTCGCTGTGCAGGTAGCGCACCTTGACGCCGTTGTCGCTCAGGTAGTCGGTGAGTTGCTCGGCCATCCGCTTGGTCAGCGTGGTGATCAGCACGCGCTCGTTCTTGTCGACCCGCAGCCGGATCTCCTGCAGCACGTCGTCGACCTGGTGCGTGGCGGGGCGGACCTCGACCTCGGGGTCGATCAGCCCGGTGGGACGGACCAGCTGCTCGACCACGTTGCCGGCGTTGTCCTTCTCGTACTGCGCCGGCGTCGCCGAGACGAAGATGCACTGGCGCATCCGTTTCTCGAACTCCTCGAACTTGAGCGGCCGGTTGTCGAGCGCCGACGGCAGCCGGAAGCCGTACTCGACCAGGGTGGTCTTGCGGGCCCGGTCGCCGTTGTACATGCCGCCGAGCTGGCCGATCATCTGGTGGCTCTCGTCGAGAAACATCAGCGCGTCCTTCGGCAGATAGTCGGTGAGCGTGGCCGGCGGCTCGCCGGGCGCCGCGCCCGACAGGTGCCGCGTGTAGTTCTCGATGCCCTTGCAGTGGCCGATCTCGGCCAGCATCTCGAGGTCGAAGCGGGTGCGCTGCTCGATCCGCTGCGCCTCCACCAGCTTGCCCTCGCCGACGAAGAACTTGAGCCGCTCTTCGAGTTCGAGCTTGATGGTCTCGACCGCGCTCAGAACCTTGTCGCGCGGCGTCACATAGTGGCTCGACGGATAGACCGTGAAGCGCGGGATCTTTTGCCGGATGCGGCCGGTCAGCGGGTCGAACAACTGCAGCGTCTCGATTTCGTCGTCGAACAGCTCGATTCGGATCGCCAGCTCGCTGTGCTCGGCCGGGAAGACGTCGATGGTGTCGCCGCGCACGCGGAAGGTGCCGCGCGAGAAGTCCTGCTCGTTGCGCGTGTACTGCATGCGGATCAGCCGCCCGATCACGTCGCGCTGCCCGATCTTGTCGCCCTGCCGCATGATGAAGCGCATCTGCGTGTAGTCCTCGGGCGTGCCGATGCCGTAGATGGCGCTCACGGTGGCGACGATGACCGTGTCGCGCCGCTCGAGCACGCTCTTGGTGGCCGACAGCCGCATCTGCTCGATGTGCTCGTTGATCGAGCTGTCCTTCTCGATGAACAGATCGCGCTGCGGCACATAGGCCTCGGGCTGGTAGTAGTCGTAGTAGCTGACGAAGTACTCGACCGCATTCTTCGGGAAGAACTCCCGAAACTCGCTGTAGAGCTGCGCCGCCAGCGTCTTGTTGGGCGCGAACACGATCGCCGGTCGGCCCAGCCGGGCGATCACGTTGGCCATGGTGAAGGTCTTGCCAGATCCGGTGACGCCCAGCAGGGTCTGGAACACCTCGCCGTCCTGCACGCCCTCGACCAGTCCGGCGATGGCCTTGGGCTGGTCGCCGGCGGGCGGATAGGGCTGGAAAAGCTCGAACGGCGAACCGGGAAAGCCGACGAATTCGCCCTGCTTGTGCGGGCCCACCGGGTCGGCGTGTTGCGGTTCTGGAATGACTTCTGATGTTTCTGGCATGGCGTGGACTCCGGAAGCTGGTGGCGCGGCCGGTAAAATTCAAGCTAACCGGGCAGCGTAACGCAGGACCCGGCTTCACGTGAACCGATCATCCAAAGGACTTTCCATGTCAATGTTCACCGCCGTCGAGATGGCGCCTCGCGACCCGATCCTGGGCCTCAACGAGCAATATGCGGCCGACGGCAATCCGAAAAAGGTCAACCTGGGCGTGGGCGTGTACTACGACGACAACGGCAAGCTGCCACTGCTGAAGTGCGTGCAGGCCGCTGAAGAGGACATGATGAAGGCGCCCAGCGCCCGCGGCTACCTGCCGATCGACGGCATCGCCGCCTATGACAACGCAGTCAAGGGCCTGGTCTTCGGCGACGACAGCGAGCCGGTGAATTCCGGCCGCGTCGCCACCATTCAGGCCATCGGCGGCACCGGCGGCCTGAAGGTCGGCGCCGACTTTCTCAAGAAGCTGACGCCGCAGGCCAAGGTGCTGATCAGCGACCCGAGCTGGGAAAACCACCGCGCGCTGTTCACCAACGCCGGCTTCACGGTCGAGAGCTACCCCTACTACGACGCCGCCAAGCGCGGCATCGACTTCGAAGGCATGCTGGCCGCGCTGAAGGCGGCGCCAGCCGGCACCATCGTCGTGCTGCACGCCTGCTGCCACAACCCGACCGGCTACGACATCACGCCGGCCCAGTGGGACCAGGTCATCGCCGCCGTCGAAGCCGGCGGGCTGACCCCCTTCCTCGACATGGCCTACCAGGGCTTCGGCCACGGCATCAATGAAGACGGCGCCGTGATCGGCAAGTTCGTCGAAGCCGGCCTTACTTTCTTCGTCTCGACCTCGTTCTCGAAGAGCTTCAGCCTCTACGGCGAGCGCGTGGGCGCCCTGTCGGTGCTGTGCGAGAGCAGGGAAGAAGCCGCGCGCGTGCTGTCGCAACTCAAGATCGCGATCCGCACCAACTACAGCAACCCGCCGATCCACGGCGGCGCAGTGGTGGCGGCGGTGCTCAACGACCCGGCGCGGCGCGCGGTGTGGGAAGCCGAGCTGGCCGAGATGCGGGTGCGCATCAAGGCGATGCGGCAGAAGCTGGTCGACGGCCTGAAGGTGGCCGGCGTGAAGCAGGACATGAGCTTCATCACCTCGCAGATCGGCATGTTCAGCTACTCGGGCCTGACCAAGGACCAGATGGTGCGCCTGCGCGACGAATTCGGCGTCTACGGCACCGACACCGGCCGCATGTGCGTCGCCGCGCTCAACAGCAAGAACATCGACTACGTTTGCGAGAGCATCGCCAAGGTTCTCTGAGCCCGGCCCTGTCCGGCCGCTTCATCGAGGACGCGCTGCGCAATCCGCACAACCGCGCGATCCTCGAGGGCCTTCCCGCGTTGGCGCTGCCGGACGCCTGGCTGGTGGCCGGCTGCCTGTTTCAGAGCGTCTGGAACGGGCAGTGCGGCCGGCCGCCGGAGGCCGGCATCCGCGACTACGACCTGTTCTACTTTGACGCCTCCGATCTGTCAGCGGAAGCCGAGCGGCTGGTCGACGAGCGCGTGCGGCGGCATTTTGCCGGTGTGCCTGTCACCCTCGAAACGAAAAACCAGGCCCGCGTGCATACCTGGTACGCAGACTATTTCGGCGGCAGCTATGCGGCCTCGCAGTGCGCCCAAGACGGGATCGACCGCTTCCTGGTGGACTGCACCTGCGTCGGCCTGCAGGCGGGCGAGGTTGGCCCGACACTCTATGCCCCCTGCTGCCTGAAGGCGCTGTACGAGGGCGTCCTGCGGCCCAATCCGCGCTGCCACCAACCGCACCTGTATGCCGCCAAGGCGGCCGACTACCAAGCCCGCTGGCCCTGGCTCAGGGTGCTCGATTCGTTCGCGATCCCGGCCTGATTTCGCCAGCGGAACGATGTCACGCGGAAAGATCTGAAGTGGGGCGCGCCCCCTACTTTCGAGGGGAAGCTGCTGATATATTGCATCGCAACAACTTTCAGGCCCTCCCATGCTTTATCAACTCTACGAAGCCCAGCGTTCCCTCATGGAGCCGTTCGCCGACTTCGCGCAGGCGGCCTCCAAACTCTATGGCCAGGGCGCGGCCCTGGGGCAGACGCCGATGGCGCAGCGCATGGCCGCCGGCTACGACCTCCTGTATCGACTTGGCAAGGACTACGAAAAGCCGGAATTCGGCATCAAGACGGTCAAGGTCGATGGCCACGACGTGGTGATCTACGAAAGCGTCGAAATCGAGAAGCCCTTCTGCCAGTTGCGCCGATTCAAGCGCTTCACGGACGAGCCCGACATTCTGCAGACGCTCAAGAGCCAGCCGGTGGTGCTGATCGTGGCGCCGCTGTCGGGCCACTACGCGACCTTGCTGCGCGACACGGTGCGCACCATGCTCCAGGGCCACAAGGTCTACATCACCGACTGGGTC
>NZ_JBFUIU010000451.1:0-7375 GCF_056401695.1 Variovorax sp. P4_D9 | reverse complement strand
GACCAGCTCGATCTGGGTCGCCTCGCGCAGCTTCCGATCGAGCGCGCCGAGCGGCTCGTCGAGCAGCAGCAGCCGCGGCCGCTTGGCCAGGCAGCGCGCCAGTGCCACGCGCTGCTGCTGCCCGCCCGAGAGCTGGTGGGGCTTGCGCCGGCCGAGACCGCCCAGTTGCACCAGCCGCAGCATGTCCTCCACCCGCGAGGCCACCTCGGCCTTGGGCAGCTTGTCGCGCCGCAGGCCGAAGGCGACGTTGTCCCAGACGCTCAGATGCGGAAACAACGCATAGGACTGGAACATCATGTTGAGCGGCCGTTCGTACGGCGGCAGCCCCGTGAGGTCGACGCCGTCGAGGACGATGCGACCGGACGATGGCGCCTCGAAGCCGGCAAGCATCCGCAACAGCGTGCTCTTGCCGCAGCCCGAGGGACCCAGCAGCGCGAAGATCTCGCCGCGCCCGATGTCCAGGTCGACCTGATCCACCGCGCGAAAGTCGCCGAAGTCCTTGCTGACCGATTCAATTCGCAGGAAGGCGCGGTCTTCCTTGGGAGCGTTCATGGGTGTCGGGTCAGCGCTTGGCCTTGAAGTTGGTGAAGGTGCGCGTGATCAGCTTGAGCGTCGCCTGGTCGGGCGTGTCCGGCGCGATCATGGTCGACAGCGCCGCCTCGTCCGGGAACACGGCCTTGTCCTTGGCCAGGGCCGGATTGACGAACTTCATGGCCGCCTTGTTGGGGTTCGCATAGAAGACCTTGTTGGTCAGCGACGCATGAACCTCGGGCCGCAGGATGTAGTTGATCCACTTGTAGGCGTTCTCCGGGTGCTTGGCGTCCTTGGGGATGGCCATGGTGTCGAAGAACAGCAGGCCGCCGGTCTTGGGCAGCAGCGCCTCGAGGTTCTGGGGATTCTTTGCCTTGGCGGACTTGTCCTTGGCGATCATGATGTCGCCGGACCAGCCGATCACGGCACACAGCTGGCCCTTGGCCATCTGGTCGATATAGTCCGAGCCCGAGCCCGAGAAGCGCGTGACATAGGGCCGCACGGCCTTGAGCAGGTCGCCCGCCGCCTTGTAGTCGTCGGGGTTCTTGCTGCGCGGATCCTTGCCCATGTACTTCAGCGCGATCGGCATGATCTCGGACGGGCTGTCCAGGAAGGACACGCCACAGTCCTTCAGCTTGGACAGGTATTCGGGCTTGAAGACCAGGTCCCAGGCGTTGTCCGGCAAGGGCGCGCCGCCCAGCGCCTTCTTGGCCTTGTCGGTGTTGATGCCGACCGTCGTGTAGCCCCAGAGCCAGTCGACGATGTGCTCGTTGCCTGGGTCCATCTTGGCCAGCTGGGCCTGGATGGCGGGGTCGAGGTTGGCGAGGTTCGGGATCTTCGACTTGTCCAGCTTCTGCAGCAGGCCGCCCTGGATCTGCATCTTGGCGAAATGCGATCCGGGCACCACGATGTCGTAGCCCGACATGCCGGCGACCAGCTTGGCGTGCAAGGCCTCGTTGCTGTCGAACAGGTCGTAGCGGACCTTGATCCCCGTTTCCTTCTCGAAGTTCGCGACCGTGTCGTCCGCGATGTAGTCGCCCCAGTTGTAGATGTTGAGGATCTTCTCTTCCTCGGCATGCACGGCGAAGGCCGCCAGCGCGACGGCGGCGGCCAGGGCTGCACCCACGATCAAGGCGGGACGGAGCGGCGTCAGTTTCATGGACATACTTTTGGGGGCAGCAAAGTCGGCGGCAGGGATTGTTGCGGGGCGCATTATCGATCCAGATCGCGGCCCCGATGCGGTGCACAGGCCCGCTGCCGCATGCAATTTGAGGGCCAGCAGGCAGCCAGGGCCTCGGCAGGCGCAGGACCTCGTCAGGCCCCGGGCAGCACCCGCCAGGCCGCCACCTTCCGATGGAAGCCCTTGAGCTCCAGCTCGCCGGCGTCCTCGATCGCCCCGCCGCCTTCGGGCTCAGCATCCTGGAGTGCGGCCCGGACGCGCTGCGAGATCAGGATCTCGCCGCCCGCCGCTTCTCCGCACAGGCGCGCGGCCAGGTTGGTCACGGTGCCGATGGCACCGTAGTCGATGCGGCCGTCGAAGCCGATGCCGCCGATCGTGGCGAAGCCCTGCGCGATGCCGACGCCCATGTGCAGGTCGTAGCCCCGCCGGTGCCACTGGCTCCTGAGCGCGACCATCTCGCGCTGCATCTGCACCGCCATGCGCAAGGCGCGCCCCGGCGCATCGGCCACCGGCTGCGGATCGTTGAAGAAGATCATCATGCCGTCGCCCGAGAAGCGCTCCAGCGTGCCCTCGTGGGCCAGCACCAGCCGGCCCATCGCGGCGTGGTATTGCGCCAGCACGGCCATCACCTCCTCGGGATCCGCGGTCTCGGTGAAGGCGGTGAAGCCGCGCAAGTCGAGGAAGACGACCGTAATCTCGCGCCGGTGGCTCCGCAGCGGATCGTCGGCTCCGCCGGCCAGGATCGCTTCCGCCAGCTGCGGCGAGAAGAAGCGCTTGAGCTGGCCGACGCGTTCGAGCTGCTTCACGCCCTCCGCTACCCGTTCCTCGAGCGTGCGGTTCCACGCCTCCAGCTCGGACTTCTGCCGCTGGACCTCGTCGTACAGCGTCTTGACCCGCAGCAGGGAGCGTACCCGGGCCAGCAGCTCGGCCTGGTGGATCGGCTTGCTCAGGAAGTCGTCCGCCCCCGCGTTCAAGCCGTTCATGCGCTCCTGTTCGGGATCCAGGGCCGTCACGAGCACCACCGGCAAGACCGCCAGCGCTGGATCCGCGCGAATGGCGCGGCAGACGTCGTAGCCGTTCATGCCCGGCATCATCACGTCCAGCAGCACCATGTCGGGCGGATCGGCGGCGATGCAAGCCAGGGCCTCCTCGCCGGACGAGGCGGTGCTGGTCCGATAGCCGCGTGCCGTAAGGACATCGGCAAGCAGCCTGACGTTCTTCTCGACGTCGTCGACGACCAGCACGTGCGCGGTCATTCCGCAACCTCCAGCACCTGCAGCACCTGCAGCGGCAGCAGGAAGGTGAAGGTCGAGCCTTCGCCGAGGCGGCTGTCGAGCTCCAGCCTGCCGCCATGCAGCTCGACGAAGCGCCTGGCCAGCGGCAGGCCCAGGCCGGTGCCTTCGGCCTTGCGCAGATAGTCGTTGCCCGCCTGGCGGAACTCGTCGAACACCATCTGGTGGTCCTCGGGTGCAATGCCGACACCGGTGTCGGCGACGCTGACCTCGGCCATCGCCTGGTCCGCGGCGCCGTCGATGCGCCGCGCGCTCAGCCGCACGCGGCCGCCCGCGGGGGTGAACTTCACCGCATTAGAGAGCAGGTTCACCACCACTTGCTTGACCTTGCGTGCATCCGCGACCCATTCGTTGAGCCCTTCGCCGACCTCCAGCGACAGCGAGAGGCCCTGGCGCTGGGCGCGCTCGCGCACCAGGGTCATCGCGTTCTCCAGCAGCAGGCCGAGATCGAAGCAGCTCAGGTCCAGTTCCATTCGCCCGGCTTCGATCTTCGACAGGTCCAGGACATCGTTGATTAAGGTCAGCAGGTGCTGGCCGGACGAGTGGATGTCCCGCAGATACGCCATCTGCTTGTCGTTGACCGCGCCGAACATCTGCTCCGTCAGCACTTCGGAAAAGCCGATGATGGCGTTCAAGGGCGTGCGCAGCTCGTGCGACATGTTGGCCAGGAACTCCGACTTGTGCTGGTTCGCCACTTCGAGCTGGCGGCTCTTGTCCTCGATCTCGCGGAACAGGCGCGCGTTCTCGATCGCGATCACCGCCTGGTCGGCGAAGGTTTCAACCAGGCGGACTTCGGCATTCGAGAAGAGCTGCACTTGCTTGCGCATCACGCCGATGACCCCCACCGACGCGCCCTCGCGCACCATCGGAACCGCCAGCACGGTCCTGAACTCGTGGCGCGCCTGCGGTTCGCGTGAATCGGGAAACTCGGAATCGAGCAGCCGGACGACGTCCTGCACGTGCACGGTACGGTGCTCCGCGAAGGCCCTTCCGACCACCGATCCCCGCGTCAGCGGCAGGACCTCGTCCCGGCCCTGAGTGGCGTCGTGTCCGGCGCCCAGGTAGCCTGTCATGGCGCGCAGGTGATCGTCCTCGGGCAGCCAGATCCGGCAGCCGTAGGCCCGGCAGAGCGCCGCCGAGCGCTCGGCCACGTTCTGCAGGACCGGTTGCAGATCCGTCGGCGATCGGCTGATGACGCGCAGGATTCCTGCCGTCGCCGTCTGCCGCTCGAGCGAGGCGCTCAGTTCGGCGGTGCGTTGCTCGACCTTGCGCTCCAGTTCGCCGTAGGACTCGCGCAGCTGCGCCGACATGCGATTGAACTGGTTGGCCAGGCCTTCCAGCTCGTCGCCGGTGCGGACCTCGATCTGTTGATTCAGGTCTCCCTGGCCGATGCGCCGCGCGCCCCGGGCCAGCGTTCGGATCGGCCGCACCATGCTGCGCGCCAGCAGCGACGCCGCCAGCGCCGAGATGACCAGGCCGGCCAGCAGCAGGACGGCGGCGCGCAGGAACGAGGCATTGAGCTTGGCGTAGACCTCGGCGATCGGCTGCTCGACGAACACCTTCCAGCCCAGCGGCTGGATTGTCGCCATCGCGGTCAGCACAGTGGCGCCCTGCAGGTCGCGCGACACCATGGCCTGTCCCTGCGGCAGGCCGTCGGCTGCCGCGGCCTGGACGTGCGGCAGTTGGGCGAGGCTGGTCTTGCGCAGCACCAGGCCGATGTCGGGATCGGCCACCAGCAGGCCCTGGCTGTCGATCACATAGGCCTTGCCCGCCTCGCCGATGTGGATGCGCGAGACCACATCCCAGATGAACTTGAGATTCAGCTCGGCCACCGTGACCGGGCCGCCCGAGCCCGCGGAGCGGATCGCGACCGTCATGTAGGGTTCGGTGCCGCGGTTGAAATACACCGGCCCGAACCATGGCGCGCCGGGCAGGGCGCTGCGGAATGCCGCATCCGACGACCGGTCCCTGCCGGAGCCCATCACGTCCATTCCCACGCGCGACACCGTGACCTGCTCGCGGCCTGCACCGTCGAGCTGCGCGATATCGGTCACCTCGGGCGCTTGGCGCAGCAGGCGCCAGAACTCCGCGCGCCGCGACGCCAGGTCCCCGGCATCGAGCTGGACCAGCGAGGCGTAGGCCAGCTGCTGGGTCACCCGTTGCAGGTACTGCTCGATCCGCGCCGCGGCGCCCAGGGCCTTTTCATGCTGTAGGCTGGCCAGTGCCGCCTTGTTCTCCTGGTAGGAGAAATAGAGACTGATCGCACTGGACGCCAGCAGCACCGTCGTCACCAGCGAAAGGATCAGCAGCAGGTACTTGCGGAACAGGCGGCCCCGATGCACGTCCCGCGTCCCTTGAGGCAACACGGCGGAGCGTCGGCCATGGGCCGTTGCTGCAAGGTCGCCGGGGAGCGAGGCGGGAGACGAATCCTGGGCCGTCATGGCCCGTCAATTGGACAACGTCGCCTGCACGATGGGAAGGCCGGGCGAGTAGGCCTATTGGCCGAGTCACTATGGCGCCCGGTGGCGGGGTCGGCGGCGCAGAATCCGTCCGGTGGCTGCCGGCGACAAGGAGGGAAGCGATGCGCAGCAGGATCGGGTGCTTTCTTCTATGCGCTGCGCTGGCGGCCAGCGCAGCCCTGGCGCAGGCGCAGCAGCCCAGGAAGGTTCCGCGGCTGGGCTATCTGGCCGCGGTCTCGGCCAGCGCCGATGCGCCGCGGCTGGAAGCATTCCGGCAGGGGCTCCGCGATCTCGGCTATGTCGAAGGGCAGACCATCCTGATCGACTACCGCCACGAGAGCCAGGATCTGCAGCGGCTTCCGAGCCTGGCGGCCGAGCTGGTCGGCCTCGATGTCGACGTGCTGGTGGCGGTGACGTCGAATGCGGCGCAGGCCGCCAGCCGGACCACCCGGAACGTGCCGATCGTCTTCATGGGTGTCACCGACCCGATCGCCACCGGGCTGGCCGAGAGCCTGGCGCGGCCCGGCGGCAACAGCACCGGCATCACCAACGTGGCAGCGATCCTCACCGGCAAGCGACTCGAACTCCTGAAGGAGATTCAACCCGCCGTCGCTCGCGTGGCGGTGCTCTGGGACCCCCTGGCGCCCGGCTCCGTTCCGCAGTGGGAGGCCAGCCAGTCGCCGGCCGAGAAGCTCGGCCTCCAGTTGTATTCGATGGAGGCCAGCAGTGCTGACGCCTATGACCAGGCTTTCAAGGAAGCCGCCAAGGCGCGCGCCGGCGCGGTGTGGGTCACGCTGAACCCGGTGGCCAATTCGAACCAGAAGACGATCGCCGAGTTGGCCATCGCGCACCGGTTGCCGTCGATATGCGCCCGCGGCGACTATGYCGAGAACGGCTGCCTGGTGGCCTACGGACCGGGCTACGGGGCCGAGGGAACGGACGGTGCGCGTTACGTCGACAGGATCCTGAAGGGCGCCAAGCCCGCCGATCTGCCGATCGAGCAGCCGACGAAGTTCGAGCTGCTGATAAACCTGAAGACCGCCCAGCGGCTCGGCTTGTCGATTCCGCCAGCGGTGCTCAACCGGGCCGACAAGCTGATCCAGTGAATCGCTGCGCCGGCGGGCCGGCCCGTCAATCGTCGGTGGCGGCGTCGGCGCTGCCGCCGGCCGTCAAGAAGGGCATCGGATCGATCGCGGTGCCGTTCCTGCGCAGTTCGAAATGCAGCTTGACGGTGGGGGACTCGCTGCTCCCCATCCGGGCGATCAGCTGGCCGCGCTTCACGGTCTGGCCTTCCTTCACGAGCAACTCGCTGTTGTGCGCGTAGGCCGACAGGTAAGTGGCGTCGTGCTTGATCATGACCAGCCGCCCGTAACCGCGCAGCGTGGCCGCCGCGAAGACCACCTTGCCGTCGCCGGCGGCGYGGACCGGGTCGCCCTTCGCGCCCCCGAAGTCCAGGCCCTTGTTCGAGCGGCCGTCGAAGCGCGCCACGACGGCGCCGCTGACCGGGCGCTGGTATCTGCGGTCAGGCTTGGCTGCAGCCACCGGTTTGTCGGCTTCGGTGCGCGGCGGCGCCTTCTTCGATCCGGAGGCCGGCTTCGATTTGGCTGTCCTTGACGACTTGGCGCTGCGCGAAGCTTCCGAGCGGGCGCCGGAACCGTCCGCCGGGGTCGCGGTAGCCGGCGCTGCGCTGTGTGCGGGCGCGGAGGGCTGGGAGGCGCAGCCGATGAGCAGCGCGCCCGCCACGGAGAAGGCAAGGCCCGATGCGGCGCGGCCGATGAATGTCCTGTACTGACCTGTCATGCGTCGACTGTAATGGCAGCGCCCCAGGCCGGCGCCGGGCCGCCCCAAGGCGGCCTGCGCCCCCTCGGGGGGCAGCGAGTACACGCAGTGACGAGCGTGGGGCTCAATCCTTC
>NZ_JBFUIU010000450.1:0-7387 GCF_056401695.1 Variovorax sp. P4_D9 | reverse complement strand
ACCTCGCCATCCTTCCCCAGTGGTTCGATCGGCGCCTGGGACTGGCGGTTGGCGTTGCGATGTGCGGGTTGGGGGCGGGTGCGATCGTCATGCCTTCCCTTTCCCAGGCGATCGTGTCGGCCTGGGGTTGGAGGGCCGCGTATCTGGCGTTGGGATGCGGTTCGCTGATACTGTCCATCCCTGCGTGGCTCCTTCTGAAAGAGCGCCACTCAACAACGGGCGGTGCTGGCCGGTCATCGCCTTCTGTGACATCGAATGAGGCTTCGCCAGGGCCATTCGGTCCTACAGGCTCTGGGCCATATTCGCGATGTTCGTCCTTGCGTCCGCGGCAACGCTTTCGTTCGGCCCGCATCTGCCATCCATGCTGGTGGGCAAAGGTTTCAGTGCGAGTTCTGCAGCCCTGAGTGCATCCATGGTCGGCGCCGGATTGCTCGTTGGACGGATCTTGATGGGTATCCTGATCGACAAGACTCATGCGCCGTTTGTCGCCTGCGGCTTTTTCCTGGCGGATGCGGTGGGCAGCTACCTCATGCGCGTATCGGATGCATACCCTCTGCTGCTAGCTTCGTGCTTCCTGATCGGGCTCAAGATCGGTCCAGAGGGTGACATGATTGCCTATCTGATTCGTGCCCATTTCGGGCGTCGATCGTTCGGCTCGCTGTTCGGGATTGCATTCGCCGGATACGGATTGGGAGCGGTGCTCGGACTTGTGGCGGTAGGCGCGTACTTTGATCGAGCGGAATCCTACGCTGCGCCTCTTCAAGTCATGCTCTCGTAGCGCGCAACCGCCTGCTCGAGATTGAAGAGCATGCGTTCCCGGCCCAGCGACTGTCCGAGCGGTGACCTCATCACGATGTCCAGCACACCGGGATTCGGGCGAGGCTGCCCGTCTTCTGCGCCTGGGCCCGCAGGCGTTGTCGCCGAATCGAGGACGTCCTTGGACGAAGCCAGGAAGGCGTCGCCGAGGTGCTGCACGCAGTCGGGCTGCGCGCCCATCATCTCCAACACCCGCGGAAAGGCGACGAGCGACTGCACGCTCTGATCCCACGGCTGGTCGGCCGCCGCCTTCAGCGCGGCATCGCCCTTCTGGCGCGGGTTCGCCTTCAATCATTTCGCCGCATCCGCCGCATCCGCCGCATCGGCCGGATAGGTCGCGGCTCACCATCAGCACCTGCGACAGCGGCGAGTCCGGATAGAGCGCGAGCGACGCCATTGTCTGGTCCAACTGGGCTTGACTGGAGGTTGCAGCGGCTGGTGGTGCGCTCGGCGTTGGCGCGGCCACAGCAGGAGCCGATTGAGCGGTACCGCTCCCATGGGGGTACTGCCTGCTGAACCGGTGCGGCGTATCTTGCAACCAGCATCGGCAGCATGAGGGTGATGTGGAACGAGAGTGATGGTTGCTTGAGGGATCTGCAGGTTATGGGTGTCCAACACGGCGTCGATGGCGGACACCTGTTCAAAGTCTGAAAGGTGAGAAGTGAACGCGCAAGAGATCGAACACGCGAACTCCGCTCCGATCACGCAAAGCGACCTCGCAGGACATGCGCGCTGAGCTTGCGCTTCTTCCAGTACACGTTGTTGATGCGCGCCTGCAGATAGCCCAGCGTCATGGGATCAGTCTCGTGGAAGCTCAGCAGCACGCCCGGGCGCGAACCGTCGCCGAGCTCATGTTCTTGGCGTCAAAGGCCGGGAAGCCGTACTTGACGAGAAGGTCGCGGATCTCGTCGTGTCCGTCCTTCGTGTTCTTGCGTTGATGCGCTAAGCCATGATGTGCAGCGCCACCGTTCAGGGCAAGGGCGCCAGCCCCTGCCTGTTGTACTGTGTTGGCGTTCCATGTGTATGGCTGCAGTACCTGATGGCTCAGGCGGCCTTGCGGGCAGCCTTGGGGACTGCCTTGAGGGTTGCCTTTTGGGGCGGGGCGGTGGGCAGGCCCGTGCTGAACAGCTTTTCAACCTGAGCCAGCCGCTCCRCGGGTTCGCCAGCGACATCGCCGGTCGCCTGGACGATTCGGTGCAACGCGTCCAGCATGCGTGTGCGCAGGGCCCGGTCTGCCGACAACATCTTCGGAATGGCTGCGAGGGCTCCCTCGCAGTCGATCTTTAGGTTGAAATACTGTTCGCGCACGATCTGCTTAAACGCCTGCAGCGTCAGCTCTCCGTTTTCGGCGCGAATCTGGCGCAATGTGTTGAACGTGCGTTCGTCGGCGCCCGACCCCGCCAGGCCGATATAGACCAGGGCGCGGATCGCGGCCTCGCGAGGACCACCCTCGGCAATGCGCGCCTTGAGCTCGGCGATGTGCTCCTGGATGCGTGCCACGTGCTCGGGGTCCAGCCCCGGCTTCTGACGCACGGGCTCGTCTGAGGCGCCCAGCCCCACCATGGCCTGCAGAACCGGCGAGCTGTAGATGGCCAGAAAGGTCTTCTCCATGCGGCGGTCGCGCTGATCGCGATAGCCGTCGAGGGCGGCGATGATCCCGTCCGAGATCTTCGCTTGCCACTCCAGGAATGGGTTGTCGGGCGCAATGGGTTGGCGCTGCTGGCGCACCTGCTCCGCAAGCTGGGCCACCTGCTGCATCAGCGGGTTGCGCTCAGAGAAGATCTCGAACGGTAGCTCGGCGTGGCTCAACTTCTTCATCCACCCGGCCGTCTGTTCGTTGACCGCCGCCCGCACGAAGGGCTGGAACAGGGTGCGGTACAGGCCGAGGTTGATCTCGGAAACCCGCCGAACGGTCGCGAAGCGGCGTTCGTTCGCGGGGTCGGGCTGCACAATGTCGCGCACATCGTCCAGGGTGCGCGGCTCGAAGCGAACGATCCAGTCGCCGACGATCCCTTCCTGGTTGACCGCATCGGCTGTCTTCGGGGTCAGCACGGCCTCGTACAGCCCGGGGGGCAAGACATCGATCAAATCGATGTTGGAGGCGAACTCCTGGTGTTCCTTCTTGGCGATGCCGCCCGAGACGAAGATGCCGAGATGGCCGACGCTTTCGTGCACGGCATAGACGATGGTCTGGCCGCAGGCCAGGATGTCTTTGTCGCTGCCATAAAGGTCGACGATCCACCCCAGCGCCTGCTGCGGCGGGGTGATGTTGTCGCCCTTGGAGCAGAAGCAGACTATCGGCGAGCGGATCTGGCGCAGGTCAATCCGCTCGCCCTTGCGGGTGACGATCTCGCCGGTGGCCAGCCGGTTGCCGACGAACAACTGGTCGACGATCCACTGGATTTCTTCGCCGTTCAGGTTGACGTGGCCGCCCCACCATTTCTCGAACTCGATGAAGCGTGGCCCCTCGGTATCCACCTTCGACCACAGGTCGTAGTTCTTGGTCCACAGCGTGTTGGCGGGATTCAGGTTCTCGAAATTCTCGACCAGGTGGCCGCCGTCGAACCTGCCGTTACCCAGATCGCTGGTCAGCGCCGTCATCCAGCTACCGCCGGCCAGGCCGCCGGTGTAGCGCATGGGGTTCTCGCCTTCCACCCCGGCCCAGTACGACAGGGGCGAACCGGGGACGATGATCGGGCCGAACAGCTCAGGCCGAACCGCGGCCACCAGCATCACGGCCCAGCCCGCCTGGCAGTTGCCGATGACGCACGGTTTGCCCTCTGCCTTGGGATGGAGCTCAATGACGCGTTCCAGGAACACCGCCTCGACGTCCATGATGTCCTCGATGGTCTGGCCCGGCATCGGCTCGGGCGTGAAACCGACGAAGTAGCAGGGATGGCCGGCACGCATGGCCACGCCGATTTCACTGTCGGCCTTGAAGCCGCCGATGCCCGGCCCGTGTCCGGCTCGCGGATCGACCACCACGAACGGCCGCTTCACGGGATCGATCACCACGCCTTGAGCCGGCTTGATGCGCACGAGCAGATAGTTGACAGGCTTGTCGAAAGTGCGGGCGTCCAGCACCAGTTCGGCATCGAAGCTCAATACATGGGGCACGTCCTTGCTCTTCTGCGCGTAGTACTGGGTGCTTCGTTGACGCAGCACGTCCCAGAACAGGATGGTGCGCTGCGCGGCATCAGTCATGTACTCGCCAAACCACCCCCAGGCCTGCAGAGCGGGGTTCAGGCTCGTCATGGCGGCCATCGATGGCAAGGTGTTAGACGGTGGAATGGCGAGCGAAACGCGCGTCGTGGTGCTGCTTGTCTTGGGCATGTTTGTCTTCTTTCAGATGTTGGCTCTTCGCCGAAGAGCGAAGGGTGGGAGGCCGCCGCTGCCGCAACGGAGTTTCGGACTACGTTGTGAATCTATCGAAACACTACGCCATGATGTGCACGCCGCCATCGACGTAGAGGGTCTCGCCTGAGAGCCGCCTCGCGTAGGGCGTGGCGAGAAACGCGCAGGTGAAGCCCACATCCATGATGTCGACCAGCCCGCCGACTGGTGCGCGCTGTGCCGCCTCGTTGAGCAGCAGGTCGAAGTCCTTGAGGCCGGAGCCGGCCCGCGTCTTCAGGGGGCCCGGCGAGACGGGATGCACGCGGATACCCTTCGGGCCGAGTTCATAGGCCAGGTAGCGCGCCGATGCCTCCAGCGCCGCCTTCACAGGCCCCATGACGTTGTAGTTCGAGACGACCTTGTTGGCACCGTAATAGCTCATCGCGATCATCGTTCCGCCGTCCTTCATCAGCGGCGCCGCCAACCGCGCCATCCGCACGAAGGAATGGCAAGATACATCCATCGCCTTGGCGAAGCCATCTGCCGAGCAGCTCAGCAAGCCGCCCTGCAGGTCGTCCTTGGGCGCCCACGCGATGGAGTGCACGAGCACGTCGAGGCGGCCCCATTCCTGGTCGATCCTTGCGAATACGGCCTCGAGCTCGCCCGGCAGCGAGACGTCGAGCGGCATGAAGATCGGTGCCTCCAGCTGGCGCGCAAGCGGCTCCACGTAGCTCTTCGATTTCTCGTTGAGATAGGTGATGGCCAGGTTCGCGCCGAGCTCGTGAAATGCCTTGGCGCAGCCATAGGCGATGGAATGCTCGTTGGCAATACCGCAGACCAGCACCTTGGCGTCCTTCAGTATCGGGCGAGGGATCTCGATGGTCACGATCAGGCTCCTCCAGAGTACGGCACAACGGCTCTCATGCTGGCGCCGCTTGGGCAATCTTCAAGGTATGGCGGGCGATCATCAGCTCTTCGTTGGTGGGGATTACCCATACAGCGACCTTGCTGGAAGATGCGCTGATGCGCGGTCCGCCGGCCTCATTGGCGACTGGATCGAGATCCACTCCCAGCCACGCCGCGTCGCGGCACACACGTTCGCGGATCGCTGGCGCATGCTCGCCGATGCCGGCGGTGAAGACAAGGGCGTCGATGCCGCCGGCAGCAGCGGCAAGCGAGCCCAGCTCGCGTCCGAGCCGGTAGGTGTACAGCTCGACCGCGAAGCGCGCACGCTGGTCGTCGCTCGCAAGCAGCGTGCGCATGTCGCTTGACAGGCCGGACACGCCGAGCAGCCCCGACTGCTTGTAGATCAGGTCTTCGATGGCGCGCGCGTCCATGCCCAGTTCATCCATCAGGTACAGGACGACCCCCGGATCGAGACTGCCGCATCGCGTGCCCATCGGCAGCCCGTCCACCGCTGTGAAGCCCATTGTGCTGGCCATGCTCCGCCCGCTCGCCATCGCGCACATGCTGCTGCCGTTGCCGAGGTGGGCGACGATGGTTCGGCCCGCAGCCGCTTTCGGATCGATCAGCGGCAGCACGCCGCTGATGTATTCGTAGGACAGGCCATGGAAGCCATAACGCCGTACGCCGAGCGCGGTGATTGACGGCGGCAGCGCGAAGGCCTGCGCCACCTCGGGCTGCGCGCGATGAAACGCGGTGTCGAAACAGGCAACCTGGGGCARTTCGGGAAGTAGCTTCTGAACGAGCTCAATGGGCTTGAGGTTGTGAGGCTGATGCAGCGGCGCGAGAGGGCTCAGCTTGCGGAGCTCCGAAACCACGTCGGCGGTCGCCCGCGTGGCTTGCGTGAACGCCAGCCCGCCGTGCACGACCCTGTGGCCGACCGCCGCCAACTTGTGTTCGCCGCGATGGTCCCGCAGGAACTCAATCAGGTGGGCGATTGCGCCATCGTGCCCCAGCGCGACGCCCTCGCCCCACACCTTGGTGCCGACCTCGGCGCCCTCTGCGTCCTTCGCCATGAAGCGCGGTGCCGTGTAAAGCCCTTCGATCTGGCCGCGCAGCARCAGCGGGAGCTCTTCGGTTCCAGCCTCGAAGACGCTGAATTTCACGCTGGACGAGCCGGCGTTGAGAACCAGGATCACGTCGGCCATGCTGTCACCCTACGGCCTTGGCGGCCTCACGACGGGCCTTGGCGACCAGCACCGCGACCGCGCAGGAGGCGAGCCGGGTAAGGACCGAATCGGCCCGGCTGGTCAGGATGATGGGCACCCGCGCGCCGAGCACGATGCCCGCGGCATCCGCGCCCGCGAGGAAGGACAGGCTCTTGGCTAGCATGTTGCCCGCTTCGAGGTCGGGCACCAGCAGCACATTGGCTCGGCCCGCCACCGGCGAATCGATCTTCTTGATCTTCGCGGCTTCGAGGTTGATGGCGTTGTCCAATGCCAGTGGACCATCGACGAGCGCCCCAGTGATCTGCCCTCGGTCCACCATCTTGCACAGCGCCGCCGCTTCGACGGTGGACGGCACCTTCGGGTTGACGGTCTCCATCGCCGAGAGAATGGCCACCCGCACTTCCGACACCCCCATCGCGTGCGCGAGATCGATCGCGTTCTGCAGGATGTCGACCTTCTCTTCCAGCGTGGGCGCGATGTTGACCGCCGCGTCGGTGATGATCAAGGCGTCGTCGTGCCCCGGCACGTCCATCACGAAGCAATGGCTGACGCGCCGCGCGGTGCGCAGGCCAGTGTCGCGCTTGACCACGGCGGCCATCAGCTCGTCGGTGTGCAGGCTGCCCTTCATCAGCGCCTCGGCCTTGCCCTCGCGCACCAGTTGCACCGCCGCCGCGGCGGCCGCCTCGCTGTGGGGTGCATCGACGATCTGGACGCCGGACAAATCGATCCCACCCGAGGCCGCGACCGCCAGGATGCGCTCGCGCGGGCCGACAAGCGTCGGCACGATCAGGCCGAGCCGGGCCGCCTCCATCGCGCCCTCCAGCGAAGACGTATCGCAGGGGTGCGCCACGGCGGTCGGCGTCGGCGCGATCGACTTGCAGATGTCGATCAGGCGTTGGTACTTTTCATGTTTCACAGTCATGTCACTCTTTCGGTGCGCGCCTGCCGCATAGATGCCAGTGCCGAAAAAGGCCGCGTGGCCAAAGCTCCAGTACCCGGCGTAGCCGCTCAAGATTCCCCAGCTCGTGGCCAACGCCACCCAAAAGAAGATGACGTACAGATACGACAGATAGAAGTCGGGGGCTCCTGCGTAAGGCAATGCAATC
>NZ_JBFUIU010000449.1:0-7421 GCF_056401695.1 Variovorax sp. P4_D9 | reverse complement strand
CGGTTGAATCCGATCCGGCGGGTCGCCTTCTCGAATCGCTGCCGGATCAGGTCGGCCCACAGGCCGCTGCCTTTCATGCGGGTCGCGAAGTCGGCGTCGTAGTCCTTGCCACCGCGCATCTCGCGGATGCGCGCCATGATGCGCTCGGCCCGCTGCGGGTAGTGAAGTTCGAGCCATTGCTTGAACAGCGGCGCGACCTCCCACGGCAGCCGGATCACGGTGTAGAAGGCGCAGCGCGCGCCGGCCTCCCAGGCGGCTTCAAGCACCTGCTCCATATCCTCGGTGACGAAGGGAATCTGCGGCGCCACGCTGACGCCCACCGGCACGCCGGCATCGGCCAGCGTGCGCAGGGTGCGCAGCCGCCGGTGCGGCGCCGCGGCGCGCGGCTCGAGCTTGCGCGCCAGATCGCCATCAAGCGTGGTGATCGTCACGTAGACCGCCGCCAGCCGATCGGCCGCCATCGGCGCGATTAGGTCGAGGTCGCGCTCGACGGCGCTGGACTTGGTGACCAGCGCGAACGGATGGCGGGTTTCCTTCAAGAGCGCGATCACCGAACGCGTGAGCCGCAGCTCGCGCTCGATCGGCTGATAGCAATCGGTGGCGGTGCCGATCGCGATCTGGCTCGGCCGGTAGGCCTTGCGGCCCAGTTCGGCGCGCAGCACCTCGGCGATGTTGCGCTTGGCGATCAGCTTGGTCTCGAAGTCGAGGCCCGGCGAGAGGCTCAGGTAGCTGTGCGTGGGCCGCGCGAAGCAGTAGATGCAGCCGTGCTCGCAGCCGCGATAGGGGTTGAGCGAGCGGTCGAAAGGGATGTCGGGCGAGTCGTTCTCGCCCAGCACCGACTTCACGTCCTCGAAGCGGACCTCGGTCTGAAGCGGCGGCAGGCCCTCGGCTTCGGCGTCGCCCTCCTCCAGCGTGCCCCAGCCGTCGTCGAAGGCGGCGCGGACATCGCGCTCGAAGCGATGCGGCAGGCGCGTGGCCGCGCCGCGGCCCTTGAGGGCGTGAACGGGGATGAAGGTGTCAGCCATGGTGCGCGTTGAATACTGGATGAAATCACAGTATTTCATCTTTATTCCGACCCTGTGCCCAGCGCGTGTTTCAACCCGGTGTCGCCGACCCTGGAGATTTCCTCTTCCGAGAAGGAACCTTCGTTCATTGAGATGGCCTTGTCGCGCAGACTTCCCTTCACGAGACTTTGCGCGCTGACCACTCCTGGCGAAGGCGCGCCCCTCGTGAAACCGCTAGCGCGCCCTTCCGACCTTCGAGCGCATCGAATGCGCTGCCGCCATCGTTCTTCCATGGCTGCTTTGCGGACTGGCGTACCTGCTGTTCCTTGCTCTCGAATTCACCTGAGGCACCGGGCTCACTTGACGGCGCAAGGTCCCGAGCTAAGCTGGAACCCTTCCACAAGCCCGCCATGCCCCGCCGCCCCGAAAACCTCTACCCTCAGTACCACGCCCACCTCTACTTCGGCCCCGACACGGTCGCCCAGGTGCGCCGGATCGCCGAAGACGCGGGGCGCGAGTTGCTGGTGGTGGTGGGCCGCGTGCACCAGCGCCTGGTCGGCCCGCATCCGCAATGGAGCTGCCAGATCGCCTTCGACGCCGCCGAGTTCGACGAGGTGATTGCCTGGCTCGAAGCGCACCGCGACGGGCTCGACGTCTTCGTGCACGGCGTCACGGGCGACGACTATCAGGACCACACCGCGCACGCGATGTGGCTGGGCAATGAATGGCCGCTCGACCTGCGCATGTTCCGCCGACCGGCCGTGTGAACCGGCGGCGCGCGCATCCCCTCAGAACTCGGCGTCGAGTTCGTCAATCTCCTCGGGCTCCTGCTTCGCCGCCTTGATCCACTCCTGCATCGCAGGCAATTCGATGATGCGGTTGCAGTAGCCGGCGCAGACGGAATCGAGCGTCACGTCGTAAGTCATGAAGCGGGTCACCACCGGCGCGTACATTGCGTCGGCGATGCAGGGCTGCTTGCCGAACAGGTAGGGGCCGCCGTAGGCCTTCAGGCATTCGCGCCAGATCGCGACCACGCGGTCGATGTCGGTCTGGGCGCGCGACCAGATCTTGAAGTGCGGGAACCTGGCCTTGACGTTCATCGGCAGCGAGCTGCGCATCGAGCTGAAGCCCGAATGCATCTCGCCGCAGATCGCCCGGCAATGGGCCCGGGCCTTGGCATCGGCGGGCAGCAGCCCGGCCTTGGGCTTGATCTCGTTCAGGTACTCGCCGATCGCCAGCGTGTCCCAGACCTTGACGCCGGCATGCTCGAGCGAAGGCACCAGCATCGAGGCCGACAGCAGCAGCATCTCGGCCTTCATGGCCGGATCGTCGGGCGGGATCACCTTTTCGCTGTAGTCGAGCCCCGCGAGCCGGCACATCAGCCAGCCGCGCAGCGACCACGCGCCGTAGTTCTTGCTGCTGATGGTGAGGACGGGTTTGGCCATGGGGGAGCTCCTGGGTCGCCGGATCGGCGCTGCAACTGTGCAAGCCCTGTGCCAGAACAGTGCGCCGCCCCGGCTTGGCCCGCAACTTGCCTACGGACAGCGCATGCTGTACCGGGCCTACCAAACACACACCGACCTGCTGTCGCCGTCCCGGCTCGCAGCCCAATACCTCGGCAGTGGCGTGTGGCAGGCCAAGTCGGACCGCAGCGCCGCCCGGCGCATCGGGGCGGCGCTCGACGTCTACGCCCACCTGCGGCTCACCCACACGCGGCCCGACTATGGAATCAATAGCGTCATGAGCGAGGGCGAGGAAGTGGCGGTGCAAGAAGAGGTGGCGTTGGTCGCGCCCTTCGGCACCCTGCTGCACTTCCGAAAGAACACCAAGGCGGTGCAGCCCAAGGTGCTGCTGGCCGCACCACTGTCGGGCCATTTCGCGACCCTGCTGCGCGAAACGGTGCGCACCCTGCTGCGTGACCACGACGTCTACCTGACCGACTGGCACAACGCCCGCGACGTGCCGCTATGGAACGGCGGCTTCGGGCTCGACGAGTACACGCTGCAGATCGTGAGCTTCCTCGAGGCGATCGGCCCGGGGGCCCACATGGTGGCGGTCTGCCAGCCTTGCGTCGCCACGCTGGCGGCGACCGCGCTGATGGCCGAAGACGACAATCCGGCCGCGCCGCTGAGCCTGACGCTGATGGCCGGGCCGGTCGACTGCCGAATCAACCCGACAGCGGTGAACAAGCTGGCGACCGACCGCCCGATCGGCTGGTTCGAGCGCAACCTGATCAGCCGGGTGCCGTGGCCGCATGCCGGCGTGATGCGGCGCGTCTACCCGGGCTTCCTGCAGCTCAGCGCCKTCATGAGCATGAACCCGGACCGCCACAAGCAGCAGTTCAGGAAACTCTACCGCCATCTGGTCGAAGGCGAGCTCGAGCAGGCGGCGACGATCCGCAACTTCTACGACGAGTACTTGGCGGTCAACGACCTGCCGGCCGAGTTCTACCTGGAGACGGTGGAGCGGGTGTTCCAGACCTACGACCTGCCGCGCGGCAAGCTCACCGTCGGGGAACGCAAGGTGAACCCCGCCGCCATCCGCCGCACCGCGCTGATGACGGTCGAGGGCGAGCGCGACGACATCTGCGCGGTCGGCCAGACCGTGGCGGCGCAGGACCTCTGCACCAGCGTGCGCCCCTACCTCAAGACCCACCACCTGCAGGCGGGCGTCGGCCACTATGGCGTCTTCAGCGGCAGCAAGTGGAACACGCAGATCTACCCGCGGGTACGGGAGATGATCCACACCGCGCAGGAATTGCACTAGACGGCATTAGCTGGCAGCCGGCACCAGCGCCTCGCGCAGATGCGCGATCAGCGCCTGCGACACTACGTTGCGCATCGGCCCGGGCAGGTAGACCAGCACGATGCGGCGCTCGATGTGGGGCCTGGCCAGGGGCAGCACCACCAGGTCGTCGTCACGCAGCGACGAGGTATAGAGCTGCGGCATCAGCCCGAGCGCCAGCCCGCCGCGCACCAGGGCGTAGAGCGTTTCCGAGTAGCTCACGCGATAGGGCTCCGCGCCCTGCACGAACTGGGCGCGGGCCGGATCCCCGAGGGCCGGCATGCTGCCGCTCTCGAACAGCACCAGGCGTTCATCGCCGATCGCCTCCCAGTCCGCGCCGCCGGCCGCCGCCAGCGGGTGGTCGCGCCGCACCACCAGCACCAGCGGATCGCGGAACAGGTCGACGCAAGCCAGCCCGCCCGGCGGCTCGGTGATGGCGGCCACGGCCAGGTCGAGCTGGCCGCTGCGCACTTCGGCCAGCAGCGCGTTCGAGGGGGCGTCACGCCAGTCGAATTCGACGCCGCGCGGCGCCTCGCCGGCGATGAAGGCGGCCACCGCCGCTGCGACGCGGGCGCTGGCCGAAGGGATCACGCCGATCCGAACGAAGGCCCGTCCGCGCTGCACCGTGCTCTCGATGTCGCGCAACGCGACCTCGAAGGTGTTGACCAGGTAGTCGGTGCGCGCGAGCACCTCGGCGCCGACCGGCGTGAGCGCGAGGCGATGGGTCGAGCGGCTCAGGAGCTCAGCCCCGAGCAGCTTCTCCATCTGCTTGATCGCATTGCTCAGCGCCGGCTGCGTGATCGACAACCGGCGCGCGGCGCGCCCGAACTGGCCTTCCTGCACCAGCACCGAGAAGCATTGGAGCTGGCGCAGCGTCAACGCGCGCAGGGGCAGGGAAGACATCGATCTGGCAATCAATTGAATGAATGAAATTATAGAAATTCAAAATTTTCCTTATTTCAAAGGCCTTTCTAGACTGACCGGCATGCGCACCACCGATACCACCGATACGGCCGCCCCGGGCACCCTCGAAGCCTTCCTGCGCGCGATCCCGAAGGTGGAGCTGCATTGCCATCTGTTCGGCACGGTCCGGCACGCCACCTTCACTGACCTGAACCGCCGCGCCGGCTCCCCGCTGGGCGACGACGAAATCGAGGGCTTCTACACCCGCGGCGAGAAGCCGGTCGGGGTGCTGCGGGTGCTGCGCGCGCTCGATGCGCAACTGGTGCGCAGTGCCGACGACCTGCACCGGCTCGCCTTCGAATATCTGCAGGATGCGGCCTCGCACCAGGTCCGCTACAGCGAGTTCTTCTGGAACCCGACGGGCACCGTGCACGCCTCCGCCATCGGCTACCACCAGGCGCAGGACGCGATCGTCAACGCCATCCACGACGCGCAGCGCGAGTTCGGCATCGCCGGCCGGCTGATCGCCGCGATCGACCGCGAGGCCAGCCCCGACGCGGCCGTCGAGATGGTGCAGTGGGTGACGCAGAACCGGTGCGAGGAAGTGATCGGCATCGGCATCGACTACCGCGAGGTCGACCGGCCGCCCGAACTCTTCCACCAGGCCTACCGCGACGCCCGGCGCGCCGGCCTCAAGACCACGGCCCACGCCGGCGAGTTCGGCATGCCATGGAGCAACGTGCGTACCGCACTCGACCTGTTGAAGGTCGACCGCATCGACCACGGCTATACCGTGGTCGACCGGCCGGAGTTCGCGCGCGAGTGCGCGGAGCGCGGCGTGATCTTCACGGTGGTACCGACCAACTCCTACTACCTGCGCACCTTGCCGCCGGAACGCTGGGCGCTCGACCACCCGATCCGCCGCATGCCCGGCCTGGGCCTGCGGATCCACCCGAACACCGACGACCCGACCCTTCACAAGGTCACGCCGACCGGGGCCTGGCTGATGATGGTGCGCGACTTCGGCTTCGATCTCGACGACCTGCGCGGCTTCATGCACAACGGGCTCGACGGCGCCTGGATCGACGACACGCAGCGCCGCCACTGGCGCAGCGCGTGGAGCGCCGAATTCGACGCTCTGCGCGCCGGCCTTTCCCAAGCCCCTTCCTCGCTCAACCCATGAAGAATCCCATCGCCAAGCCCTTGCTTCTCGCCTCCCTGATGCTGGCCGCGCTGCCCGGCGCCGCCCTGGCACAGCCGCCGTCCTGGCCCGGCGCGAAGCCGATCACGCTGATCGTCCCCTACTCGGCGGGCGGCAGCGTGGACTACAGCGCCCGCCTGGTCGCGACCAAGCTGGGCGAACGCCTCAAGCAATCGGTCGTGATCGAGAACGTGACCGGCGCGGGTGGCGCCATTGGCGTGGCCAAGGCGGCCAATGCGGCGCCCGACGGCTACACCCTGGTCGCCGGGCCGGACAGCGCGATCGCGATCGGCCGGCTCATCAACCCGGCCGCCTTCAAGTTCGATCCGCTCAAGGACCTGGCGCCGGTCGGCATGCTGAATACGGCGCCGATGGTGCTGGTCGCGCGCCCCGGCCTGCCGGTCAAGGACTTCGCCGACTTCGTGAAACTCGCGAAGGCCTCGCCCGGCAAGTACAACTACGCCACCTCGGGCGTCGGCACCGTGCTGCAGCTGGCGATGGAACTGCTGAAGGAGCGCAGCGGCATCTTCGTGACCCACGTGCCCTACCGCGGCGGCGCGCAGATCGCGACCGACGTGATCGGCAACCAGGTCGACCTGGCGATGCTGGTCAGCACCAGCGCCATCCCGCATGTGAGCGGCAACCGGCTGAGGGCGCTCGGCGTCACCAGCGCGCAGCGGCTGGCTGCGCTCCCGCAGCTGCCGAGCTTCGGCGAGATGCCGGGCCTGAAGGGCTTCGACATGGTGAGCTGGACCGCGGTCTTCGCCCCGGCCAACACACCGGCGCCGATCGTGAACCGCCTCAACCAGGAACTCAACGCGGTGCTGAAGGACCCCGAAGTGCGCGCCAAGCTGCAGGAGCAAGGCGCCATCCCCGGCAGCGGCTCGCCTGAGGACCTGGGCCAGTTCGTCAAAGCCGAATACGCCCGTAACCAAAAGATCGTGCAAGCCGCCAATATCAAAGAATGATTGACCGTCTCTCCCCGGCCGGCGCAGCCTGGCCGCCGCCGTCGCCCCCGGTAGGGGGTGGGCGCCTAGGGGCAATACTGTTCAGATACGTAACACGCGCAACGCCGGCGTCGGCTCATGTCTGCGGTGGAGCTCGGCGCCGCGACGGCGCACTTTGAAGTTGCTCATCTTGCGCTTGACCCCTCGCGGGTTGTGGCGGCCGCGGCTGCTCACGCAGCGGCCGCGGCCGATCTCGGCGAGCAGCGCGTCGCGCCAACTTCCGATGCGCTCAGGGGGGAACAGCCGCTGCTTGCGGCATTTTTCGCTTGATCACGCGCACGGCGAAGTGCGCCAGCAGCAGCCCCCACAGCTCCTGCTGTACCAGGTCCGGCGTCTTGCTGCGCAGCACGGTGCTGGCGCCACGCAAGTGCGTCTTGAACTCGTCAAACACACCCTCGATTTCCCAGCGCTCGTGGTACAGCGCCGCCAGCTCCAGGCCCGGTGCTTGATCGGCGTTGAGCAGGGTGGTGATCAATCGGTAGCTGTCTTCGCTAGGGGTGGCCGAGTTGTGCAGCGTGTACT
>NZ_JBFUIU010000448.1:0-7433 GCF_056401695.1 Variovorax sp. P4_D9 | reverse complement strand
GGATGTACCGGGGTCGGGCCGAGGAGAGCCCGCCCGGAGCGCAGGTGCCGCGGGTGGAGGTGCCGACGGGCGTCGCATGCTTTCCGGCGGAGTTCATCCCGTATCCGCCGCGGCACGTGGCCGAGCGCGCCTATGCGGTGGCCCGGTGGACACAGATGGGCTCCGGCGGCCATTTTGCGGCGCTGGAAGAGCCCGTCGCATTCAGCGACGAGGTCCGGGCTTTCTTCGACCAGATCGGCTACTAGCCTCCGGGGCGGTCCCGGTCGCGGGTGGCGTCGAGACGCCGCGGCGCCGCAGCGGCGGGCCATCGGCAGGCAAGCCCAGTGCCGCGCGCTCCTCGCGACTGAATGCGGCGGTGGCATCTTCGACGTGCGGCAGGTTCATGTAGACGCGACGCAGCAGCGCGCGCAGCGTTTCGACCTCCTCGTTCGACAGCACGGAAATCGCAGCGACTTCGCGCACCAGCGCCAACCGGATGATCCGGTCGTGCAGCCGTCGGCCCTCGGGTGTGAAGACGGCATGGCGCACGCGGCCATCGCTTTCATCGGGCTCGAGTCGGACCAGGCCTTGAGCTTGCATCGACTTGAGCGTGCGGGAGATCGCGCCCTTGTCCGCATCCAACAGCTGGACAATGCGCTGCGCCGTGACTCTCCCTTCGATGGCCAGCATCACCATGACCCGCCAGGTTTCGATGCCGATGGCGTAGAGGGACAGATAAGCGCTGGATGCGCCGCTGGAGAGGTTGCTGGCGATGAGCGTGATGAGCCCCGGAACGTACCTGTTGAGGTCCAGCACGGGTCCTTCCCGGGATTGACGCAGGGAAGAGCGGGGGTGAAGGTCAGACGCTTTGCGGGATGTCACGGAAGGTTCGGGTGGATGACTTTCCCCAAGCCTAACTTCTTTTGTAGCCCGCCCCAAGCCGCTCACTGCTGGCGATTCGGGAGGGCGAGGGCCAGCCCGTCCAGGTCGGCGGTGATCCGCAACTGGCAACCGAGGCGGCTGTTGGGCTGCCGGGGCGCAGCCGTGCAGTCGAGCATCTCGTCTTCGTTCTGGCTCATTGCGGGCAGGCGTTCCAGCCAGTCGGGATGCACCATCACGTGACAGGTTCCGCACATGGCGGCGCCTCCGCACTCCCCGATGATGCCTTCGGTTGCGGCGTCGACCGCGGCGCGCATGAACGTGGACCCCGCGCTGACCTCGAGCTGAACCTGCGTGCCAGCGGGCAAGGCGACGTTGACGATCGGCATGTGTCGCACCCTCCTCAGGCCGCAACGAGTTCCAGCGGGAGCTTGCGCATGGCTCGCAGCGAGTTGTTGTGGTGCCGCTCGTGAGGGGCGGTCAGCTCGATGCGCTTGACCTTGCGCGCCAGCGTGCGCAGGACGATCTCGCCTTCCATCCGGGCGATGATCTGGCCGACGCAGCCGTGAATCCCCGCGCCGAAGACGACGTGCCCCACGGGGTTGCGCTCGACGTTGAACCGATTCGGCTCGGACCATTTGCGCGGATCGCGATTCGCGGCTCCCAGCAGCGTCAGCACCTTGCGGTCCTCGGCGATCGGGACGCCGTCGATCTCGACGGCACGCGACGTCGTGCGGAAGATGGTCTGTACGATGGACTCGTAGCGCAGGCCCTCTTCGAAGGTCTGGCGGGCGAGAGCCGGGTTGGCGTGCAGCTTGGCGTACTCGTCCGGATGGCGCGCCAGCGTCAGCAGCACGTTGGCGATGCCGTTGATGGTGGTATCGACGCCCGCGGAGAGGAAGGAACGCACCAGCATCGGTGCCTGCTCGTGGGTGATCTCGCCGGTGTCGGCCGCCTGGTAGATGAGGTGGCCCAGCCCGCCTGGACGCAACGCCTTTCGCTCGCAATGGTCCATGACCCAGGACGACACCGGCTTGAACCGCTCCATGGACCGTTCAAACAACGCGTTGCGCGGACCCAGTGCATTGAACACCATGTCGCCGTAGAGCAGCAGGTTGTCGCGGCCCTCGCACTCCAGGCCCACGGCATCCGGAAAGACCTTGAGCGGGAAATGCTCGGCCAGTTCCTTGACGCCCTCGATCTCCCGCTTCGCGAGCAGACGAACGAACATTGCCTCGGCTTCGGCCTCGAAAAGGTCGCGCAGCTGCTGGATGGTCTTCGGCGACATGACCCGCGAGATCACGGTCCGCACGACCGTGTGGTCCGGCGGGTCCGCCTCGAGCAACAGGCTCTTGGGGCGGAAGGGCGCTTCGTGCCTGAAGTTCGCGAGGCCGACGCCGGCCGAGGAAATAAAGCTCTCCCAATTCGTCAGCACCGATTGAACCTGCGCGTGGCGGGCGACCACGTGCAGGTCGTACTTCGGCAGGAAGACCACCGGGCCGGCCTCGCGAAGCACCTCGTGCATGGCATAGGGCTCATCGATCATCTCGGCACTGAAGGGATCAATGTCGATCTCGGGAATTTGAGTGGCAACTGCGTCCATGTCTCACATCTTTCGTGGGGAAAGACTCGACTGTAGGAACAATTAGTTGAACGTTCAACATTCTCGGATGCTCGGTTTCCCCTAGGTTTGTCGTGATTGGAGCCATTCAACGTCATTCGGGTAGAATGATTGAGCCAATGACCACCGGTTTGCTCACCATGGATTTTTCTGCAATCGCTCCCTCGCGGGCCGTCGACGAGATCTCCGCGCAGGTGAGGGAAATGATCGCGGGCGGGAAACTCAAGCCGGGAGACCGCCTGCCATCGGAACGGGACCTGTCGGCCCGGCTCAACGTCAGCCGCAACACTTTGCGCGAGGCGCTGCGAGGGCTTGAGCACGCAGGCATCGTGGAGATGCGCAAGGGCGCGACCGGCGGGGCCTTCGTTCGCTTTGGAAGCTCGGGCGTCATTGTGAGCGGGATGCGCGATCTCTATCACCTCGGTGCGATCACCCCGCAGCAGCTGACCGAGGCACGCGTGTGGCTGTGCGAAGTGGTGGTGCGCGTCGCGTGCGAACGCGCGACCGACGAGGATTTTGCGGCGCTCGAGGCCAATATCGATGCCGCGGCCAGGGCGGCCGAATTCGACGAGCGCGCGCGTCACAACCGCGAGTTCCACATCATCCTGGCGCGCGCCACGCGCAACCCGATCCTGGTGATCACGATGGAGGGCATCGTCGCGGTCTTCGCGCAGTTCATCGCGCAGATCGGGCCCAGCGACAATGCGTTCATCTTGCCTTCGCGCCGTCGCTTCATGAAGCACCTGCGGGCCCGCGATGCCGCCGCTGCAATGGCGGAAATGACGAAGGCGCTGGTCCGGCTGCAAACCAAGTACATGGACCAATGGGGCGCCCGTTCGGCGGCAGCCCAGGGCACGGCCTGAGGAAATCGCAGTGGCCGGTGAATGGCCGCGCCGCCGGGGGTCCGCCGCCTATCGCTTGGCGACGATGCCTCTTGCCAGCCGATAGGCGAAGACCATCGCCGGCCCCAGCGTGGCTCCGGGTCCGGGATAGCTGCCGCGCCAGATTGATGCCATGTCGTTGCCGCATGCATAGAGCCCTGCCACTGCGCGACCTTCCTTGTCGAGCACCTCGCCGTCCGCCGTGGTGGACAAGCCTGAACTGTTCGCGGCCTCGCCCGGCCAGATTTCGAGTCCGACATAGGGGCCGCCCAGCAGAGGCGCCAGGCAGGGGTTGGGCGCTTGGTCGGGATTGCCGTTGAAGCGACTGACGGCCGTGCTGCCTTTGCCGAACAGCGCGTCGCAGCCCTCGCTGGCGGCTTCGTTCATCTGGGCGACGCTGGCGCGAAGTCCGTCCGGGTCGATCCCCAAACGGCTGGCCAGAGCGTCCAGGGATTCGCCGATGGCGACATAGCCGCGCTGAATCCATCGGTCGAGATTCGTCGTGCCCGGATGAATGGCGCCAAGTCCGTACTGTTTCACGAAGGCGAGGCTGCAGACCAGGTACGCTGGCGTCGCGCATGGCGCGGTGGCGCGCGCGGTCCGCATGCCTTCGACGAAGTAGTGATATGAGGCGCCTTCATTCACGAAGCGCCGGCCCGCGCGATCGACCGCGAGCAGACCGGGCTTTGCACGGTCGAGGAACAGGTGAGGGTAGAGCGACGCGCCCCCGGCACCGTCGGGCACCAGGGACACGGGCTGCCACAGGAAGTCGGGATCGCTGCGCGCGAGCGCGGCGCCCACTGCCAGCGCGGCTTCCATGCCTTCACCTCGGTTGCCCTCGAAGGACAGGCTGCGGGACTGCAGCGCATGGGTGTCGAACGCTTGTCGCAACCCGGCATGGTGTCCCACGCCGCCCGCGCACAGCACGACACCGGAAGGCGCATCGATGATCCGGGATGCGCCTGCATCCTGCGCGACGACGCGGACGCCAACCACGCACCCCGCCTCGACGACCAGGCTTTCGCAGCGCGCCCCGTACACCACGGTGACGCCCGCCTGCTTCAGGCTGTAGAGGAGTCGGGCGACCAGCGCATTGCCCATGACCAGTCGCGTGCCGCGGCGGTAGCCTCTCAGGCGGTCGAGTGCATACCGGCCGACGAGTCGGGCGGCGCGCAGGAAGTGGGACGCGGACCGGAAGCGTCCGAGCAATGCGCCGATGTCGGCCTTGCCGACCATCATGCCGCCCAGCACCATGAAGGACTGCATCGGCGCCCGCACGCGGGAGAAATCGCGGCCGAGCTTGCGGCCGTCGAATTCCAGCGGCGAGATCGCCCGGCCTGCCATGGCCGCGCCGGGCAGTTCAAGATAGTCTGGATGCACGCCTGCGGAACGGAACGCGACGGCCGTGTGGGCTTCGAGGAAGTCGATCGCCTCGGCGGCCGAAGCCAGGTAGGCCGCCCTCAGGCCACGTGGATCGTCAGGACCCACCAGGGCGTCGAGGTAGCTGCGTGCGTTGTCGAGGTGGTCGGGGTGTCCGGCACGGGCGCCCTGGCTGCTCCCCGGGATCCATAGCGTTCCGGCCGAGGTGGCGGTGGTGCCTCCTGCTTGGTCGCTGGCCTCGAGCAACGTGACCTTCAACCCGTGCAGCGCGGCGACCAGCGCGGTGGTCATGCCCGCCGCGCCGGCGCCGACCACGACGAGGTCGCAGCGGGCTTCGGCCGAGCGGGCCGAAGTCAGCGTCGGCACGTCGGCGTCATGCGGAGCCAGCATTCGACGCGCGGACCCGCTGGCCGAAAGCCCCTGCGCGGGCCAATTCCGCAACCTCGGTCGAGTTCCATCCGAGCACCTCGTGCAGCACGGCTTCGGTGTGCTGTCCGATGTTCGGCGCGGGCGTTGGATCGACCATCGGCGTGCGCGCATACCGGATCGGCGAGGCGATGTTCGGGATCTGGCCCAAGGTCGGGTGGGGAATGTGCGTGACGACCCGACGTGCCTCGGCTTCAGCCGATCGCATCGCTTCCCCGACGGTGCGAACCTCGCCGCAGGGTATCTGAGCCTCCCGCATGCGCGCCTGCCAATGAGACCAGGGAAGCTGGCGAAACGCGTCGCCAAGTTCCTGGAACAAGAAGTCGCGGCGTGCGATGCGGCCGTTGCGGTTCATCAGGGTCTGGTCGCCGGCGAGGTCGGGGCGTTCCAGCACCTGCCCGACCAGTCGCTGGAAGATCTTGTCGTTGCCGCAGTTGATGTAGAAGGGCTTGTCCGAGGCCTCGAAGACGCCCGACGGGCAGGTGTCGGGGCTCGTGTTGCCGTTGCGCTGAGGCTCCTGGCCCGAGACCAGATGCTGCATCGTGGCCCAGCCGGTCATCAGGAGTCCCGTGTCGAACAGGGCGACCTCGACGAACTGGCCTTCTCCTTGGCGCACGCGGGCGAACAACGCTCCGAGAATGGCGTTGGACACCATCATCGCGGTGCTGATGTCCATGACGGCAGATGAGGCCCTCACGCCCATGCGATCCGGGTAGCCGTTCATGGAGACGAAGCCGCTCTCGGCCTGCACCACGGGGTCGAAGCCCAGGCGGTCCGCGAAGGGACCCTCGCGGCCGTAGGCCGAGACCGAGCAATAGATGATCTTCGGATTGAGGGCACGGCACGCGGCGTAGTCGAGCCCGAACCGGGCCATCACGCCAGTCGAGAAATTCTCGACCACCACGTCGGCACTCGCGATCAGGCTGCGCGCTACCTCGATGCCCGCCGGCGTCTTCAGATCGACCGCAACGCTGCGCTTGTTGCGGTTGCTCCAGAGGAAGGGGCCGCCCTGGGCTTCGAGGTCCGGCACGGCCGGCGGGTAGTAGCGCAACTCGTCGCCGCGCTCGGGCGCCTCGATCTTCACCACGTCCGCACCCATGTCTGCGAGGAACATGGTGGCCAGGGGCCCGGCGATGAAGTGGGTGAAATCGACGACGCGAATGCCTTGAAGCACGGTCGGCGCATGCGCGGGTCGCGGAACGTGCGCCGGGAATTCGTGGGCGCGCTGCGCGAGCGTGGATGGAGCGGATGTGGTCATGAAAGCTCGATGTCTGTCACGGCGCGTAGCCGAAGTCCTTGCCGGGCTCGGCACGCATGAATTCGCTTCCGGCCGCCATCCAGTCCGCGCCTTCGGGCACCGTGATCGAGATCGCGCGGACGAGGAATTTCGAGGCGTCATCGACGGAGGGCGGCCGCACACCATCGGCGCGCAAGCGCTTCACGGATTCGAGCAGGACGCGGCGGGTTCTCGCGACGCCGCTGTCGCTCAGGCCGAGGTTCTCCTTGCTGCGGTCGTAGATCGGCGCCACGCCGGACTGGCAGGCTGCGTCCTGCAGCCAGAGGCCCGGCATGCCCGCGTTGTACTTCTTGGCCAGGGCCGGCGCATAGCCGTAGGCGTTCTCGCGGTTGTACTTGCTCCAGTACGTGTGGTACGGGTGGGTGACGGGCCGCGGCTCGGCGAACGAGGCTTCGGATGCGTGGCCGGTTTCGCGGTCGTTGTGGCCGGCCATGAAGAGCTTGCGCGTCTTTTCGTAGAAGGGCTGGGCCGGATGGTACGAAAACATGATGCACAGCGTGTGCTCGTCGTCGATTGGCACCCAGGCGTGGCCGCTCAATTCGGGATACTGGGAGAAGGGCGGTACCAGAGTCCAGAACGGCAGCAGGAACTGGTTCACTCGAATGTAGTTCTTGTCCTCGCCGAGCTTCCGGCGCGAGGCGACATGCACGCCGCCCTCGTGCTGCACGACCTCGAACTTCGGTGCCAGGTCGGCCGCTTGCTTCCATTGGTCGATGCTGCCACCGGCGTCGACGCGGCCGTGCAGGATCGCCGCGTGCGCCGAATCGATCTCGCCTTCGAGCGCCTGCAGCCAGTTGCAGTCCTGGATGCGCATGGACACGTGCACGTTCTCCGGCGGCACCATGTTCCATTCCATGCTCGGCAGTTCGGGCGGCTCCGCGTCCGGGCCCATGTACGTCCACAACACGCCGTTGCGCTCGCGCACGGGGTAGGCCTTGACCCGCACGCGATTCAGCATCGGCGTGTTCTC
>NZ_JBFUIU010000447.1:0-7454 GCF_056401695.1 Variovorax sp. P4_D9 | reverse complement strand
CTGATCGCCATGTACGAGCACCGCGTCTTCACCAGCGGTGCGCTGTGGGGCATCAACAGCTTCGACCAGTGGGGCGTCGAGCTCGGCAAGGCGCTGTGCAGCGACCTGCTGCCGCGCCTGGAGAGCGGCGACACGCAGGGCCTGGACGCCTCGACCGCCGGGCTGATGAAGCGCGTGCGTAGTTGAGCCCGCGCCGCGAAGTGGTCGCAGCTTCCAGCGAATTCCTCAGCGGTCCCGCGACAGCACCGGTCCACGCGGGGATATACCCGGCAACTTCTCATCATTTGAGAAGTTCTCTTGCCCTTCAATGAAGCCTCGACCATGACCCCTCCACTTCTCAAAGGGCACGGACATGGACATCAAGGCATCGCTGGACGATCCGCAACGCTCATCACTTCGAGCCCGCGCCGGGAACACCCGTCTGCTTGAAGCTGAATTCAAGCCGGCCGTGTCCGCGACAACACGCTGTGCCGCCGAGGCGGACGCCATGAAGGTGGGTACGCCGCTGGCCGATGCCTGGCGTCCATCCGCGTCGAGGTCGAGATCGCCAGTCTCGAACTCGGAGATTCCGGCTGGAGCCGCGATCTGCAAAGCCGCGACTGGTTCGATGCCCCGCAATTCGCCAAGGCGGTGTTCACTGCAGCCGGCGCCAGATCGCTCGGCGGTGGAAGGTACGAGGCGCCCGGCAAGCTGGTCATCAAGGGAGTCAGCCGCGATGTGGTCGCTGCATTCACCGCCAAGCGGTCGGGAGAGGTCACCGCGATCGAGGGCTCCATTCCCGTCAAGCGACTGGCCTTCGGCATCGGCGCCGGGCCCTGGTCGGATGTGAGTGTGGTCGCCGACGACGTTGTGATCCGCTTTCTCCTGGCTCTCGCCGACTCTTGAACCACCCCAGAACCATGAAACAAGCGCTTCCCCTGCTGCTGTCTGCTCTGCTTGGCGCCAGTGCCGCCTGCGCGGCACCGCAGGATGTGGTCGATTCCCAGCATACCTATCCCCGCTTCGAGATCAGCCATTTCGGCTTCTCGATGCACCGCGGCATGTTCACTCAGTCCTCCGGGAGCATCATGCTTGACACGGCGGCAAAGACCGGCCGGGTCGACATCGCCGTACAGACCGCCTCCATCGACACGCGTCGCCTCGGCAGCCATGGTGAAGCTGCGAAGCTTATAGACGGCACAAAAAAAAGCGCAGTTGTCGGAGGGTGATGTTCATCGATTCAATGGCGAGAGGGCGACACTCAAGCGCTGCCCCGCACGTCCCAATAGGGTGGAGAACCGAAGCGTTCGACAAGGAAGTCAATGAACGCCTGGACCTTCTTCGAGGAGCGGCGGTTCGGCTGGTAGACCGCGTAGATGGCTCCACCATTTCCGCCGAGACCAGCCTCCCATTCAGGCAAGACGACGCGCAGCCGTCCCGCCTCGATGTCGGCGCCGACAAGCCAGCTCGGCATCAGAATCAAGCCCATTCCCCCGATCGCCGCCTCTCGCAAGACCTCGGAACTGTTCGCGCGCAGATTGCCACTGACACGAACAGATTCCTCCGAGGGTCCCGAGAACCGCCAAACGCTGTTGCCTCTGGTGTAGGAGAAGGTCAGGCAATTGCGACCGACAAGATCTGCCGGCGACTGTGGCTCCCCCCACTGACCCAGATAGTCCGGACTCGCACAAACCAGTCTCCGGTGCGGTGCGATCTTCCTCGCCACGAGACTCGGGATCTCGACGCTGCCCAGGCGGATCGCCAAGTCCATCCGCTCTTCGACCAGGTCGACGATGTCGTCCGACATGGCGAGGTCGAGACGAACGCCCGGATACAGCCTGGCGAATGCGGGGATCACTGGCGCAATGTGCAGGCGCGCGAACGCGACAGGAAGGCTCACCCGCAGCAATCCGCGAGGTGGACCTGCTGCCTCACTGACCTCGAGATTGGCATTTTCCAGGTCGCCCAGGATGCGGATCGCGTGCTCGAGATAGCTCTCGCCCATGCTGGTCAAGGTCACGCTTCGCGTCGACCGATTGAGAAGCYGCGTGCCGAGACTGCCCTCCAGCGCATCGACCTGACGGGTGACCGACGACGTGGCAACCCCCATGCGCCGGCCAGCCGGTGCGAACCCGCCTTCCTCGATGACGGCCACGAATGCCCTGAGTGCGGCGAATGCGTCCATGTCCATCGTTGCGATTTTCGCAACGCACTTAATTCAATTCGACAGATTATCACCTCATCCGCCACGAATTAAAGTGCGTCAAAGCGAAGGTCATCATGCCCATCTCCATCGACGTCACATCGGACTTCATCTGCCCCTGGTGCCTGCTGGGAAACCGCAGCCTGTTCCAGGCGATCGACGGACTTCCCAGGGACATCGAGGTCATCGTCCGCTGGCTGCCGTATGAACTCAATCCGGACATGCCCGTCACAGGCATGGACCGCAGGACATACCGCGCACTGAAGTTCGGAAGCTGGCGGCGCTCGCAAGAGTTGGATAAAGGCACCATCGCCGCCGGCGCAGCCGAAGGAGTCTTCTTCGACTACGCCCGAATCCTTCGAACGCCGAATACCTTTGCCGCTCACCGGCTTTCATGGCTGGCTGCGCAGGAGGGGCGACAGCGCGCCGTCGTGGAAGCCATCTTGAGGGGCTACTTCTCCGAAGGCCTGAATATTGGGGACGTGGACGTCTTGGCCGCGCTTGCCGCCACCGCCGGCATCGACAGGGCCCAGGCTGACGACTTCCTTGCCAGCGGCGCGGCGAACGACGAGGTCCGTCAATTGGAGCAGGCGGGCCTGACGCGCGGAATTCGTGGCGTGCCCCATTTCGACATCGCGGGCACCGTGCTCACCGGGGCGCAATCGTCCCAGCGCCTGCGTGAGGCGATTGCGGCGGCCCATCTGACTGCGACCGCCACGGACGGTCAAGGGGCATAGGCATGGGCATTCAGGCCACACCTCAGCGACGCGCGCTGGTCATCGGCGGTTCGCTCGCCGGACTGCTCGTCGGCAACCTGCTGCGCCGCGCCGGATGGACGGTCGACATCTACGAACGATCGCCGCGTGATCTCGATAGTCGTGGCGGCGGTATCGTCCTTCAGCCCGAAGTCATCGAAGCGCTTCAGCAATCGGGCATCGACATCCGGCAACTCGAACTCGGCGTCCCGTCGCAGGCCCGAACGGTGTTCCGCCCGGACGGCACCGTTCAAAGCAAGCATCTGGCACCGCAGACACAAACATCGTGGTCCTTGATCTATACGACCTTGCGCCGCGCCTTCGGTGAGGAACACTATCACCAAGCCAGCAAGCTGATCGAGATTTGGCGGGAGAAGAACCGGCAAGTGACGGCCATCCTGGAGGATGGCGTGGAAGAGACCGGCGACCTCCTCGTCGGCGCCGACGGAGGCACCTCCACCGTTCGGCATCTGATCTGGCCCGAGATGGCGCCCAGCTATGCTGGGTACCTGGCATGGCGCGGCCTGGTGCCCGAAGACGAGATGCCGGAGGCTGCCCGCATCGCCTTGCACGGCGACTTCGGGTTCGCCAACAACTGCGGGTCGCACATCCTCGGATATCTCGTGCCTGGCAATGGCAACGATACGCGCCCGGGTCATCGCCTCTACAACTGGGTCTGGTACCGTGTCGCCGACAACGTGCAACTGCACGACATCATGACCGACGCCGACGGCCTCTACCGGGGCTACTCGATTCCCGAGGGAGCACTTCGCAATGGGTGGCGGGAGCACGTCTATCGCGAGGCCGACGAACTGCTGCCGGCACCATTCCGTGCGGTGGTCCAGGCCACGCAACAGCCCTTTGCCCAGGCGATTCGCGATCTTGCGGTGGATCGCATGGTCGACGGGCGCGTCATCCTGATCGGCGATGCCGCCTCGATCCCTCGCCACATACGGCTGCCAGCACCTCGAAAGCCGCCGCCAATGCGCTTTCGCTGCTGGCGGCACTCAACACCGACCCCGACGATCCGGACCAGGCACTGGCCCGTTGGGAGCCGCAACAGCTTGCTGTCGGCAGGCATCTGCGAGACCGCGGCAAAAGCATTGGCGATCATCTTCTGTTCCAAGAAACCCGGTCCGTCGCCGCGAGATAACCCGACCCCTCATTTCTTTCCACTTGCACCCAGGAGAACATCCGTGAAGTTTCTGTTCGAAGACGAGTCTTTTTCTTTTGAAACCCTGCGCACCGCAGGCTTCGCCAACTACGGCGGCGCCGACCTCGGCGAGGTCATCGTGACCGCCCGCGCCATCCCCGAAGGCGACGAGGCCGCATGGCTGAAACAGTGGGAAGCCACCGCCGACCGTGCGGCGAAGATCGGCGAGAGCTCGCTGGCTGCGGGACATCGTGTCAGCGCCCGCGAAGCATTCTTCCGAGCCTCGAACTACTATCGAACCGCGGAGTTCTTCAAGCGAGCCCAGCCGGTGGACGACGAAGACGTCGCCCGGCTGTCCGGCCGCTCGACGCAGACCTTCATCCAGGCCGGGCAACTGCTCCACACGCCATTCGAGGTCGTCGAGATCCCCTATGAAGGCACCACCTTGCCCGGCTACCTGTTCCTGGCCGACAAATCCGGCGAGCCGCGGCCGACCGTCATCTACAACAACGGCTTCGATTCGACGCAGGAAGAGTCGTATGTCGCGGTCGGTGCTGCGGCACTGCGCCGCGGCTACAACGTGCTCGCGTTCGACGGCCCCGGCCAAGGCGCCGCGCTCCGGAAATCGAAGCTCACGTTCCGCCACGACTGGGAAAAGGTGATCACCCCGGTCGTCGACTTTGCCCTGACGCGCAAGGAAGTGGATGCCGACAAGATCGCATTGTTCGGCTACAGCCTGGGAGGCTATCTGGTCGCGCGCGCGGCCGCCTTCGATCATCGCCCTGCCGCCATCATTCTGGACGACGGAATCCTGGACTTCCATGCGGCCTTCGAACACATGCTGCCTCCCTTCCTCCTGTCCTGGATCCACGACCAAAAGGATGGCGACGCCGACGCGGTTCTGCGAATGATCATGGCCGGCACGACCGGCGCCCGATGGGCGATGCAGAACGGCATGTGGACCTTCGGCACGTCCTCGCCCAGCGCGTTCGTCCGCATGAGCAAACGCTATACGCTGGCCGACGTCGCCCGCGACATCAAGGCCGCCACGCTGGTGCTCGATGCCGAGAACGACCAGTTTCTCAAAGGGCAGCCACAGGCCATCCATGCCGCACTTCAGTCACCCAAGCACCTGGTGACGCTGACAGCGGCAGAAGGGGCCGGCGAGCATTGCCACATGGGGGCCATGTATCGGGCGCACCAGACCATCTTCGACTGGCTGGACGAGACGCTGGCCAAGGCCTGACCAGTTCGAGCCACGATCCATTCAACACAAGAAAAACATGCCAGTCACCGCCAAACTGTTCACCCCGGTCCGATTCGGCCGCCACGAGGCTTCCCATCGGGGGTCGTCATGGCCCCTATGACACGCTCGCGCAGCACGCAACCTGGAGACATCCCCAATGCCATGAACGCCGAGTACTATGCGTAACGCGCCTCGGCCGCCTTGATCGTGACCGAGGCCACCCAGATCTCGCCGCAGGGCAAGGGCTACTCTTTGACGCCAGTATTCACAGCCCGGAACAGGTCGCCGGATGGCGACAGGTCACCCGCGCCGTGCACGATGCCAAGGGCCGGGTCTTTCTGCAGCTGTGGCACGTGGGCCGCATGTCGCATCCGGATTTCCACGATGGCGCCCGGCCTGTTGCCCCATCGGCCGTTCCGTTCGAAGGCACGATCTGGAAGGTCGACCCCACCACCGGCGGAGGACGGCATGGTGGCCTGCCCCACCCCCCGGGTCTCTCACGCGTGAAGACATCGAAGACATCGTCAAGGATTTCCGCCGTGCGGCCCGCAATGCCATTGACGCGGGCTTCGATGGCGTGGAGGTCCACGGCGCCAACGGCTACCTCGTCGACCAGTTCCTGCGCACCACCTCCAACACGCGCACCGACGCGTCCGCACGCGGCATGGCATCCACCCGGATATCCTTCCGACCATCCTGGAGGCGGCCGACTACCTGCAGGCCAAGGGCATTGCCTACCTGCATCTCGTCGAGGCGGACTGGGACGATGCCCCCCATTTCACGGAAGAGTTCAGGCGGGCCATCCGCGAACGGTTCCGGATCCCGATCGTCGTGGCGGGAAAGTACGACACCGCACGTGCGGAATGGGTGCTGGACAAGGGATACGCTGACCTCGTGGCCTTCGGCCACCCCTTTATCGCGAACCCGGACCTCCCCCGCCGCCTTGAAGAAGGCCTCCCCCAGGCCACTTTCGAGGGCGGCTCGCTCTTCGGCGGGACGGCGCACGGCTATACCGACTACCCGGCGTGGTCCGGCCGCATGGCCGCGGCTTGACCACGCCGGACGGGAGCGGCCAGCCGGTCAGAGGGGGGAATCTTGCATGCCCCGCCCATACGAAGGGCGAGCGGCGCGTCGACAACAGGCACAGCGCCAGCCTATAATTGTTCGATCGATCAACAATAGACGGGTTCGCCAGCGCCGTGACGCATTGGCGCCGATTGCCAAAGGACGGATCACTCATGCGTGCGCAGCTCTCAGGTTTTCACGACTTCTCTCACCGCGATATTGCAACCGATGGTGCGTCGCTGCGCGTGACGGAAGGAGGCGCAGGGCAATGCGTCCTGTTGCTGCCGGGGTGGCCACAATCGTCGTACTGCTTTCGAAAGATCATGCCGGCTCTCGCGGAGCGCTTCCGCGTCGTGGCCATTGACCCACCGGGACTTGGCGACAGTGGACCCCCATCGTGTGGATACGACACTGCGTCGGTCGCGAAGCAGATTGTCGATCTCCTTGACGTCCTGTCTATCAGCAACGCCCTTCTCGTCGGCTTCGATGTCGGCGCATGGATCGGCTACGCACTCGCTGCCAAGCTTCCGGAGCGCTTTCCCCGTGTCGCGCTCATCGATGCCGCCGTTCCAGGCCTTACGCCACCGACCGCTTACAGGCTTGCGCCGGAAACATTCTCGGGCACCTGGCACTTCACATTCAATTTCCTGCCCGAATTGCCTGAGCTGCTCGTGAGGGGCAAGGAGCGGGAGTTCCTGGAATGGTTCTTTCGCAGCAAATCAAGTCTTCTGGATCGCGCCTTCACCCCCTCTGATATCGACTTCTACGCTCGCATGTATGCGAGAGAAGGCCATTGGGGCGCCGCCCTGGGCTACTACCGCTCGATTTTCGAATCGGCAAAGCAGAATCAAGTCGCAGCGGAAGTGCCGCTTCGCATGCCAGTGCTCGCCATCGGGGGGGCAAGTGCCATGGGCCACAAGATGGGCGATGTTCTGAGGCCAGCCGCGCCGGGTCTGATCTCGGCAGTCATACCAGACTGCGGCCACTATGTGGCGGAGGAAAATCCGACCGGCTTGCTCGAAGTTCTGCTTCCCTTCCTGCATGGATCAAGGT
>NZ_JBFUIU010000446.1:0-7467 GCF_056401695.1 Variovorax sp. P4_D9 | reverse complement strand
AGATTGAGGGACACGGGTGCTTTCTCCTTTGCTTCTGGTGGTTGCCACAGGAATGAGCCTCTTAGGGCCTTGACGCCGGCGGGAGCGATTTGGTTGTAGTCGAGGCGCTTGCTCATTGTTTTTTTCAGAAGTTCAGATGAAGGAGTGGAGGTGGTCAGCGGGGAGTCATCGGTGTCCACGACGAAAACGGCTAGCCGCGTCGCCGGCATCGTCTRCGCTCCTGCGGTTACCTGTAGGGAATCATGGACGAGGAGCGGAGTGAAAGGAACTGATGCTTTTGCAAGTTCATAATGCATGCCGTTCATTTATGAGAGAGCGATGATGGGCATGTGCGTTGTACGTTTCATGGGCAGGTTAACGTCGTCAACCGCAGTAGGGCCACTGACTTGTCTGCCGCACCGCATGCGCTCAGGGAAAGCGACGGGTGCGGCTGCCTAGTCCTCAATGGGCAGGCAGTACCTGCGCGCGTAGCTCAGTTCAGTCCGACTCAGCGAATCCCGGTAACCGCGGCCAACCTGACCGCCTTGATCGGCTGCGCGGTCGAACCAGGCCAATGCTTCGCAGTTCTGCCGTCCACGCACGCCGCTGAACTGAAGTACGGCTGATCCTCCAAGAAGCAAGATGCCTAACAATTCTTGGGCGGCAGGATCGCCAGCGACCGCAGCACCGCGCAACCGTTTTAACGTGTCGTCATAGTTATCCCGGTTATGCGCTTCGATCACCGGCGCATCGTTGGATGAGGTGGAGGCTTGTCTCAGGCCAAACACTTCGTTGTCTCTCGAACTGCACGCGACACCGATCGCCACAATGAGGAAAAGCGCGCGCCACCAAAGCAGCAACGTGTGTGGGCTATAGCTCTGCAATCCTGAAAAATTCATTCAGTGCTCCTTCTCAAAGACATGACGTACGGAAAAGGTCTGCATCGAAAGAAGCGCGCGGACGTGTACAGGAAAGTCGAAGCGAATGCGCCCCAGTCAAAGCGCAGAGAATTCATTCGCGATCATATGAACTCCGAGCAGAATCAGACTGCCTAGGAAGCACTGCCGGAACAGCGCAGGAGATAGCTTCTGGCGAAAATGCTGCCCGGCGGCCATGCCCGCTAGAGCGGGGAGCAGCATCAGAACGGAAGCGCCAAAGCTCGCAGCCGAGTAGCGCGCATTGAAGTAGAGCCCGACAGCCAGTGCCAGGGTTGACACCGTGAAAGAGATGCCCATAGCTTGTATCAACTCGTCACGCTCCAATTCCAGCGCCTGCAGATACGGCACGGCGGGAATCATGAACACACCGGTCACCGCAGTCACCAACCCGGTAGTTACGCCAATCACGGGTCCCAACCATTTTTCGGTTGATGGGCGGACGGACATCCGCATACCTGCAAGGCCCCACGCCGCGTAGCCAATCAGAGCTGTGCCCAAGCACACTGCAGCCCAAGCGCCCGCAGGCGCACCAAAAACCCATGCACCTGTCAACGTACCAAAACAGGCGGTCAATTGCATGGGGGCCAATCGCTTGAACATCATTCCGAGCGTCCCCCACGGCCTGATTTGCCAGACATTAGTTATAAGCGAAGGAAAGATCAGTAGTGCTGCAGCCTCCGCTGGCGCCATCATCAACGCGAGCAAGGCCATGGAGATGGTGGGTAAGCCCAAGCCGACCACGCCTTTGACGACGCCGGCAAGCACGAACACGAGTGTGATTAGCAGCGGCAATGTTGCGTTAGAGAGGATGAGGGATTCGGATGGAGTCATGGTGTTCGAACGCAATAAGAGTCACGATTCTGATGAAGAGTCGCCAGGCGGAAAATTCGGAACTTGCGTACCATGCCTCAGGTACTTCCTGAGCCTGAATGTGGTACGTTTGAGTCCATGCGCTTCGACCTGACCGATCTGCGACTGTTCCTGAACGTCCATGAGACGGGGACGATCACGGGGGGCGCCGAGGGCACCCACATGACGCTGGCATCGGCGAGCGAGCGCATCCGTGGCATGGAAGACGCCCTCGGCGTGCCGCTGCTGTTGCGCGACCGGCGCGGCGTACAGATGACGCCTGCGGGGCGGACGCTGCTTCACCATGCCCGCCTCGTGCTTCAGCAGATGGACCGCCTGCGAGGCGAGCTCGGCGACTATGGCTCCGGGCTCAAAGGGCACGTCCGCCTGCTGTGCAATACCTCGGCCTTGAGCGAGCACTTGCCGGAAGTGCTGAGCAGTTTTCTCACGGACCACCCCGGAATTTCCGTCGATCTGGAGGAGCGCCCCAGCTACGAGATCGTGGATGCAGTGCGCAACGATGTATGCGACATCGGCATGGTGTCCGACTCGGTGGACCTTGAAGGTCTGGAGACCTTCGCTTTCCGCGCCGACCACTTGGTGCTGGTGGTGCCACGCGACCATGCACTGGCACAACGCACCGAGATCAGCCTGTCAGACGTGGTGGATTTCGCATTCGTAGGCCTTGTCGAAGGCAGCGCACTGCAAGAGCACATCACGCACCACGCTCGGCGGCTGGGCAAGCGGCTGAGCTATCGCATTCGCCTGCGCAGCTTCGAATCCGTATGCCGTGTGGTCGGCCAAGGTATTGGCGTGGGCATCGTCCCGCAGGCGGTTGCAGCCCGCAGCGCCCGCTCAGCCAAAGTCAAGCGGATCGTCTTGACGGATGCGTGGGCTGAGAGAAATCTCGTGCTCTGCGTCCGTCATCTGGACAAGCTGCCTGTCCATGCGCAGCAACTGGTACAACACGTTTTGGCCGCAGGTCCTCGCAGTAAGCAAGCCCTGCGACGTTAACGCCACCTCAGTTGGGCTGAATACCCGACTTCTGGATTACCTGCGACCAGCGAGCAGTCTCCGTCGTAAGTTTCGCCTTCAGACTTTCAGGCGAAGCGTCGGCGACAGGCACGACCTGACCGCCCAGCTCATCTTCTTTTTGAACGAAGCGTCGCGCACCGCGTACTGCAATGCCGTTACCAGTTTGTTCTGCACGGCTGGTGGAAGCCCCTTTGGGGGTAGTCGTACTTATCGTGCGGTTTGATCAACAACTTACGCCCGGCGGTTTTCGCGCAGACGTGAGTCGCCACAAGTGGTTGTCGTGTCTGGCTCCGTGCCGCAGGTCAGCGGAGAGTCAGGTGTCCACGACGAAAACGGCTAGCAGCTTCGCCGGCATCGTCTGCGGTCCTGCGGTTACCTGTAGGGAATCATGGACGAGGAGCGGAATGAAGGGAACTGATGCTTTTGCAAGTTCATAATGCATGCCGTTCATTTATGGGAGAGCGATGATGGGCATTGGTCGCACGGACCTCAACCTCCTCAAGGTCTTTGATGCCGTCTACGAGGAACGCAACCTGGTTCTCGCGGGCAAGCGGCTCAATCTGACCCAATCCGCCGTGAGCCATGCGCTCGGGAGGCTGCGGGAACTCGTCGGCGACGAGCTCTTTATGCGAACAGGCAAGGGAATGGTCCCCACCGGCCGCGCCGCGGCCATGGCTCCGACTCTGCGCGATTCCCTACGCCGCATCGAGGCAACACTGGGAGTTGAGCCGTTCGCTCCGGAGGAGTCGACCCGTCGTTTTGTGATCGCCGCGAACGATCACCTCACCGCAGTGATCATTGCACCGCTATCGCGCGAGTTGCAGCAGGCGGCGCCCGGCGTGGACCTCGTGATCCGGCCCTCCACACGGCTTGACCTAGCGGAGCAGATCGATCTGGGACGAATTGATTTCGCGATCGGCATTTTCTCGCAAGTGCCCAGCCGGCTGAATTCGCGCACGCTGATGTCGCAAGGCGAAGCCATCCTGATGCGCAAGGGGCACCCCGCTTCTCGCCGCAAGCTCACGTTACGCGACATGTCGAGGTACCCGTTGGTGACTCTCTCGGTGGGCGGCCAGGAGGAAGGCGCGGTCGGCGGGTTCATCCTAGAACGAGGCCTCGCGCGGCAGTCCGAAATGTTCGACCGGCACGCGCTCGAAGAGGCGCTGCTAGCCGAGGAGGAAGCGGCCCGCGCGCGCGTGACGGTGCCGCACTCCCTGGCGATACCGGAACTGCTTCGCGAGACCGACATGCTGTCCATCGTACCCGCCTCCCTCGCCGTGGCGCTGGCCAAGAACAGCGATTTGCTGCGTCGGCAGCCGCCCTACCAAGCCGGGACTTCAACCATTCGCGCGGTCTGGCATCGCCGAAACGAGCACGACACAGGGCACAGTTGGTTACTCAACATGGTGGCCAGGACAGCCCGAGTGGCCGAAGAGGCACTCGGCTAGCCGCAGGCGGCGGCACTGAAGTGCATAGCGTGCACTTTGTTGCAAAGACTTCAGTTCCCTTCGCACCTCGGGCCACCATCATTCCGCCACTTTGAGTTGTCCAACATGCGAGGCTGGAGAGATCAGCTACCTCAAATCGCTTGCGCGAGGTCGACCGGCTCAAGTCGGTGCCTAGGCACATCATGTCATTCGATGGGTCCGGGAATCAAGGGGAAGCCCACGGACCTGGAAGAGGCACGATGAAGAGATTGGCCTCCCGCCTGGGGCATCGATGCATTAGTCTTGGTTTCCGCTCAGAGCCCACCGAAAGCCGCAGTGATGAAAACGCCTTGGTTGCTGGGCCTGCTCGCCGGCTTGGCCACGCCGATGGCGATGGCCCAGCCCAACCCCGCCCTGCTGGGCAACAAGGGTGCGTTCATCGCCGATGTGCTRCGACAGATGACACTCGATGAAAAGATTGGCCAGCTTCGCCTCATCAGCCTCGGCCCGCTGATGTCGGCGCCGCAGCTTGCTGAGGAAGTGGCCGCCGGCCGCGTCGGTGGCTCCTTCGGCCTCGTCAGTCGCCCAGAACAGCGTCCACTTCAGGAAGCGGCTATGCAACAGAGCCGGATGAAGATCCCGATGCTTTTTGCATACGACGTGATCCATGGCCACCGCACCACCTTCCCGATCGGCCTTGGCCTCGCGTCGAGCTGGGATCTGGAAGCGGTTCGGCTGACCGCGCGCGTCGCCGCGCAAGAGGCCAGCGCCGACGGCATCGATTTCACGTTTGCGCCGACCGTCGACATCGCCCGCGACCCCCGCTGGGGCCGCACCTCGGAAGGTTTCGGTGAAGACCCGTACCTCGTGTCGCAGATGGCGCGCGCGATGGTCAAGGGCTTCCAGAACGATTCGGCCGCCAAGCCGGACAGCCTCATGGCGTCGGTCAAGCACTTCGCGCTRTACGGCGCCGTCGAAGGCGGGCGCGACTACAACATCGTCGACATGAGCCCGATGCGCATGTACAACGACTACCTGCCGCCGTACCGCGCGGCCATCGACGCGGGTTCGGGCGGTGTGCTGCTCGCGCTTAACGCCGTCAACGGCGTGCCGGCCGCGGCGAACACCTGGCTGCTGCAGGACCTGCTGCGGAAGGAGTGGGGCTTCAAAGGAGTGACGGTAAGCGACCACGGTGCCATCGCCGAACTGCTACACCACGGGGTGGCGCGTGACGAGGCCGAAGCCGCCAAGCTCGCCATCAAGGCCGGCGTCGACATGAGCATGGCCGACKAGATCTACATAAAAGAGCTGCCCGCTCTGGTGAGGTCCGGCCAGGTCAGCGAAGGCGAGATCGACAACGCAGTGCGTGAGGTGCTGGGCGCCAAGTACGACATCGGCCTTTTCCGCAATCCGTTCCTGCGCATCGGCAAGGCCGAGGACGACCCGGCAGATCTCAAGGCCGACAGCCGCCTGAATCGCGCGCCGGCGCGTGACGTGGCCCGCAAGTCGATGGTGCTCCTTGAAAACCGCAACCGCACGCTGCCGTTGCGCAAGACTGGAACGATCGCGCTGGTCGGACCGCTCGCAGATTCGCAGGTCGACATCCTGGGCGCGTGGTCGGCCCAGGGCGTGCCGGCCTTGGCAGTGACCTTGCGTCAAGGCATAGCGGCAGTGATCGGCGACAAGGCGAGGCTCCTCTTCGCACGCGGCGCGAACGTCACCGAAGACAGATCGATTGTCGACTACATGAATTTCCCGAACGGGGAGGCGCAGGAGATCGTGCAGGATGGCCGCATGCCGCAAGAGATGATCGACGAGGCCGTGGCCGCGGCGAAGCAGGCCGACGTGGTTGTGGCTGCCGTGGGCGAGTCGCGCGGCATGTCGCATGAGTCGTCGAGCCGCACGCGCCTCGATTTGCCGGAGAGCCAGCAGGCCCTGTTGAAAGCGCTCAAGGCAACGGGCAAGCCATTGGTGCTGGTGTTGATGAACGACCGCCCACTGACGCTCGGCTGGGAGAAAGCCAATGCCGACGCGATGCTGGAGACCTGGTTCGCCGGCACCGAAGGCGGCAATGCCATCGCCGATGTGCTCTTCGGCGACGCCAATCCATCGGGGAAACTGCCGATCTCGCTGCCTCGCTCGGTGGGGCAGATCCCGACGTACTACAACTTCCCGCGCCTCGGCCGGCCTTTCACGCCGGGCAAGCCCGGCAACTACACCTCGCAGTATTTCGACGAACCGCAAGGCGCGCTGTACCCCTTCGGCTATGGCCTGAGCTACACCGACTTCGCACTGTCGAACCTGGCCCTGTCGTCGCGCACGGTGCGAAAAGGTCGTACGGTCGAGGCGAGCGTCACCGTGAAGAACACCGGCGACCGCGCCGGCGAAGCGGTGGTGCAGCTCTACATCCAGGACGTGGCCGCTTCGGTCGTGCGCCCGGTCAAGGAGCTCAAGGGCTTCCGCAAGCTGATGCTGCAACCGGGCGAGACGCAGGTGGTGCGCTTCCCGATCGGCGAGACGCTGCTGAGCTTCTACAACCAACAACTCAAGCGCGTCGCGGAACCCGGCACTTTTAACGTGCAGGTGGGGCTCGACTCACGCGATGTACAGCAGGAGAGTTTCGAACTGCTGCCCTGACGTCAGGAGTGAGGTGCGGGGTCAGCGTCTTCGTGTCACTGACCACCTTAATCGCCCGCTAACGCTGCACAGCAAGCGTTCGTTCGCTATGGTGGTTTGGCACTGCCCTCCCCTTGCGGCAGCGCAAACGTGGACAGAAGAACTTTACGTAATTGTGACTGCTTTGCAGCGACACGACTAGGCAGCCGCTAGACATTCGAACGGAGCTCGGGGTAATCGAATGTAAGGGACTTCCCACTCTTGTCCAAGACAGAAGGCGTTGAGCCATCCCGATGCGTGGGGTAAAAAGTTGTCGCCAAACGAACTTCCACCCCACTCACGAGAGGCCCAACGTGAAAGCATCATGCAGCATGTTCAGTCAGATCCTCAAGCTGATTCCGCGCATCGAGTTCGAGCACATCGTCAAGCGCACCCAGGCTGAATACGCGTCCAAGGGCTTCTCCAGTTGGGGCCAGCTGGTTGCGATGCTGTTTTGCCAACTGGGCCGGGCCCACTCGCTGCGCGAGATYGAAGGCGGGCTCAAGAGCTGCGAGGGCAAGCTCGCGCACCTGGGCATCGAGGCGCCGGCGCGCTCCTCGCTGTCGTACGCCAACGCGCATCGG
>NZ_JBFUIU010000445.1:0-7509 GCF_056401695.1 Variovorax sp. P4_D9 | reverse complement strand
ATGAGCACGCACTGGATGCGCTGGTACTCCGCATGACTGCCGGCTCGCTTGAGCCGTTCCGCCAAGCGCTCAACAGTCGGCTTATCACCCACGATTAATGTCTTCATCCACGACTCCTTGAGGTTCGTGGGCTGACATCATATCTAATCTATTGAACGCAAATTGGTATCAGCGGTCTGCGCAGAACGACCGGTCCTGGCCGGTTCCGCGCGACTGCGCCGTCCGCTGTAGTGAGCCATGCGGCCGCGGACGTCACCCCGCTCGCTTATTTCACCAGCAGGACGGGCACCTTCGACAGGTGCACGACCTTCAGCGTGGCCGATCCGACCAGCAACTCGCGCAGCGCATCGCGCCCGTGCGTGCCCATTACGATTTCGTCGCAATGCAGCGCATCGGCCAGCCGGGTGACGACCTCCCCGACACGGCCGACCTCGGTGTGGGCGCTGTACTTCACGCCGGCCGCATCGAGCAGCGAACGGGCGTCCAGCAAGGCCTTCTCGCTCTCTTCGGCGTGAAACGCGGCGATCTGGTGGTGGCTGGCGAACTGGATGATCGCGCCGGACAGCGGCACCTGCACGTTGACCAGGTGGATCTCGAGATCGTCCGGATTGCGATAGTTGGCGCGTCGGGCGAGGACATGCTGGACGGCGTGCCGGGAGCATTCCGAGCCATCGATGGGCAGCAGAACCTTCTTCATGATGTCACCCCCCTTTCCGGCGCGACATCGCTGCGTGGCCCGGCACCGGTCGGGCGAATCTCGCCACGATTATGCGCGGCGGTGCGCGAGCCGCGCAAGCTCGAGCAGGCACATGGCGTTGTGCCTTGAGGATCTGCGGTTTGCCAGTCCTTGCGCACCTTCGCCGCGCACTCGTCGATGAACGCACGAACCCGGCGGGCCTGCATCGCGCTGCAGCGCGCGAACCGTCAATCGTCGCGCGCCGAGGCCCGCGCGGCGGGCGTCGCCACCTTGTGCCGGCGCAGGTACAGCTTAAGCAGTTCCATCGCCACCGGAGAGGCGAAAAAGAACGGCACCATCAGCAGCCAGTCGCTCGGTAACAGCGGCACGGTGTCGAAGAAAGGCGCCAGGAAGGGTATGTACACCACGCCCAGCACCAGCACGAAGGACGCCGCGACCGCGGCCACCATCCAGAGATTGGAGAACAGGCCGATCGAGAACACGCTGTAGTGCTCGGACCGCGCGGCAAAGGCACGGAACAGCTCCGAGGTGCACAGCGCCACGAAAGCCATGGTCTGTGCGGCCTCCAGGTGGTCCGGATAGCGCTGCAGCGCGAGATGGAACACTCCCAAGATCGCCAGCACGTCTACAGCGCCGACGACCCCGATGCTCAACGCCATGTCGCGGTTGATGACCGGTTCCTTCGGCGAGCGTGCGGCCTGCTTCATGATGTCGTCCTCGCCTTTTTCCATGCCGAGCGCGAGCGCCGGAGCGCCGTCGCTGACCAGGTTCAGCCAGAGCAGTTGCACCGGCCGCAGGGGCATCGGCATGCCGACAAGCATCGCGCCGAACACGATCAGGATCTCGCCCACATTGCAGGCGAGCAGGAAGTAGACAAACTTGCGGATGTTTGAGTAGATGATCCGCCCCTGCTCGATGGCGGCGACGATGCTCGCGAAGTTGTCGTCGGTGAGGACCATGTCGGCCGTCTGCTTGGCCACGTCGGTGCCCGTGATGCCCATGGCCACGCCGATGTTGGCGCGCTTGAGCGCCGGCGCGTCGTTCACGCCGTCGCCGGTCATCGCCACCACGTGGCCGCTCGCCTTGAAGGCGTCGACGATGCGCGTCTTGTGCTGCGGCGATACGCRGCAGCAGACGTCCAGCCGCTCGGCCCGCGCCGCGAGGTCGGCGTCGGAGAGCTTGTCGATCTCGGCGCCCGTGAGCGTCAGTCCGCCGGGCGTGCGCAGGCCGATGTCGCGCGCGATGGCCTCGGCGGTGTCGCGATAGTCGCCGGTCACCATTACGGTCTTCAGCCCGGCGCCCTTGGCGACCTTCAGCGCTTCGATCACTTCGGGCCGCGGCGGGTCGATCATTCCCAGCAGCCCGACGAAGACGAGGTCGCGTTCCACCGTCTCGGGGCTGAGCGTCTCGGGCATCGCCTCCAGCGCCCGGAACGCTACGCCCAACACGCGCAGCGCCTGGCCCGCCATGTCGCGGTTCTGTTCGAGGATGGTGTTGCGCATCGCCGCCGCGAGCGGCACGACATGGCCGCCATCGAGCATGCCCGTGCAAAGCTCGAGCACCACGTCGGGCGCGCCCTTGACGACCGCCGCCAGTGGCGGGTAGGCGAACCCGGATGCGGCGCCAACTCCCGCATTGCGATGGATCGTCGTCATCCGCTTGCGCTCGGAGTCGAACGGAATCTCCTGCACCCGCGGCATCGTCTTCGCGAACGCGTCCTGCAGGTAGCCGGCCTTGGCCGCCGCGACGATCATCGCGCCCTCGGTCGGATCGCCGATGATGTTCCATCGTGAGCCCGACTCGTCGGGGCGCTCCTCCAGCTGGGCATCATTGCAGGCGATCGCGCCCTGCATCAGCGCCGAAGCGTCGGGGCTCGTGCGCGGGTCGAAGGCCTCCTCGCCATGGAAGAACGCGCCCTTGGGCGCGTAGCCCTCGCCCGTGATGCGGAGCCGCCGGCCGCCGGTCCAGGCCTGGACGACCGTCATTTGGTTTTGCGTCAACGTGCCGGTCTTGTCCGAGCAGATCACGGTGGCGCAGCCCAGCGTCTCCACAGCCGGCAGCCTGCGGATCAGCGCATGGTGCTTGATCATCCGCTGCATCCCGAGCGCCAGGCAGATGGTCACGATGGCCGGCAGCCCTTCGGGCACCGCGGCGATCGCCAGGCTGACCGCGGTCATGAATAGGCCGATGATCTCCTTGCGCTCGGCCTCCAGGTAGTTCATCAAGCCGACCTTCGCGACGTCAACGATGTCCGTATCGCGGAACAGGCCGTACACGAAGACGATCGCACAGATCGTCAGGCAAGCGGTGCCCAGCACCCTGCCCAGGTGCTCGAGCTTGGCCTGAAGCGGCGTGCTCTCGTCCTCGAAGGACTGGATCATCTGCGCGATCAGGCCGATCTGCGTGTCCATCCCGGTGCTGGTGACCAGCCCCTTGCCGCGACCGTAGGTGACCAGCGTGCCCATGAAGGCCGTGTTCTTGCGGTCACCGAGCGGGATGTCCTTGTCCAGCACCACCGCTGGGTCCTTCTCGACTGGCACGGATTCTCCGGTCAGCGAGGCTTCCTCCACCTTCAGGTTGAAGCATTCGAACAGGCGCAGGTCGGCCGGCACGAAATTGCCGGCTTCGATCAACACCACGTCGCCGACCACGATCTCGCGGCTGGGGATCGACAGGCGGTGGCCGTCGCGGATCACCTGCGCATTGGGCGCGGCCATCTTCTTCAGCGCCGCCAGGGCCTGCTCGGCCTTGGACTCCTGGACCACGCCGATCACGGCGTTGAGCACGACGATGACCATGATGGCGATCGAATCGACCCATTCGCCGAGCAGCAGCGACACCACGGCCGCGATCACGAGGATGATCACCAGGTAGTTGTTGAACTGGTCCCACAGCAGGGACCAGAAACCCGGGCGCGGGCGTTCCGATAGTTCGTTGGCGCCCAACCGCCCGAGTCGCTCCGTTGCCTCGCGAGCGGTCAGGCCCCGCTCGAGATGGGTCTCGAAGTCAGCGACGAGCTGGTCAATCGGCTTGCCGTGCGAATCGCGGTCATGCATGACGGGCTCCTGGTCGTGGCGCGAGTGTGCGCGCACCAGAGAGCGGATAGAAATCGAGGATTTGCCAGGCGACGCCTCAGCTCCACTACAGGTCCCGAATCGCCTCCTGGGCCTCGGCAACTCCTGGCCGCATTCTGGATTTGCCCGAGAGGCGCTAGCTGCCCCGGGCGACTCGCTCCCTCATCGATGAAATCCAAACATCCGTTTCATCGGCCTGCGAGAGGACCGCAGGAAGGTCAGGAACCGTCTCGATGAGATGCAGAAGGAACCGCGCCAGCCCGAAGCAGTCTCTGGCCCAAACAACTTCGCAAGCCCCGTAGCCTCCCTTCCATGAACCTGAATGACGACCATGAGTTGGCGTTGTTTACAGATGGGTTCGCGGTTCGCGCTGAGGTGGACACTGGCACGAGTTGCTGACCGAGTTCGCGGGCAAGTCGGCGCGATACGGGTGCCAGCAGCGRGAAAGCTGCCAAGACGAGCGCACAAAGTCTGCACTCGTGAACAACATAATGCGCATGGCTCCGCCCCCGAGCTGGTTGGGAATGCGCAGCATCGTGGGCGATTCGGACGGCTTTGTCCAGAGCGAGGGCCCGTTGATCTCTGCCTAGCTCCAATGTCGTCTTCAACACGGGCTGCCCTGCCGAAGGAGACCCTGGGCGTCTTCGGTGCGACGCCGGGCAACACATTCCTGCCGGACGGCGAGGGGCTGGCCGCTGCCTTGGAGCAACTAAGGCCACGACGTTCAACGGAACGGACGGATGCAGAATGGCTTCGAGGCTCCGCCCTTCCCTGCCCTGCTCCTGCACGTGGCCCAACGAGGATGCTCGGGCGCCCCGGTGACCGTTTTCTCAATGAATCAACAACCTACGCGCGCCGTCGTCAAAGTTAAACCTTAATTTTGATGGAATCTCGGTCTAACCATGAACGAGCTCATTTGGAACGGATTCCCTCGGGACTGGCTCCCTTGGGATCCTTTCTTTAAGACAAAGAAATTCCGTGTGAGTTGATCCGGGGACCGGCGTCGGATCGTTACGAACGTTGGGCCTCGGCTACCTTGAACATCGTCAGGTCCATGTCGGTGGGGGTCTTCCATCCACTTCCGTAGGTTCCCACCGCGTAGGCGTCCAGAACCAGGTGGTTCACCAGAGGCGAGACCCAGTCTCGATTTTCCAGGCGACGCTTGACCGCCGGAGTCGTGAACCTGGTGGCGGTGGCGTCGATCCACCGCGCTCGCTCGTCATCTGAGAGCTGGCCGAACTCTGCGTTGAGTTGCTTGAATCGGCCGGCAACCCACTTTCACGAGGTCCTCTCGGCTATCGCCATCGGTGGGGGCTGATCTTGCCCATCTACGGAACCGGAAGACCAAGCGCCACAATGTGAAACCTTGTGGTCGTAACTAAGGGAACTGGAATGCACACCCGCTTACACAAATGCCGCTCGATCTGTCACAAAACCAGCGCATGCTTGAGGTCAATGGTGCGCCGCAGCAAAGCGACATCAGATCCCACTGACCACCCCACCGCATGAGGCTTCACATGACTACAGCTGCCGAATTCAAAGCCGCGCAATTATCCAGCATCGACACTTTCTTCCATCTTGCTGGCAAGACGTTCGAAGGCATCGAAAAGCTCGCCGAACTGAACCTTCAAACCATCAAGACGCTGACCAGCGAAGTGCAGGAAGCCGCTCTGGCTTCGGTGTCGATTAAGGATCCGCAGGAATTGGTGACGCTGCAGTCGGGCTTGCTCAAGCCTGCCGGCGAGAAAACCGCCGCCTATGCCCGCCACGTGCGCGAGATCGTCGCCGCGACCAGGGCCGAGTTCACCAAGGCGGCCGAAGTGAGTGTCACCGAGGCGCGCAAGACGATATTGGCGGCGGTCGACTCTGCTGCGAAGAGCGTGCCGGCAGGATCGGAGCGCGCCGTGGCGCTCATGAAGACTGCCGTCGAAGGTGCGAGCAGCGCCGCCGAAGGTATGCAACTGGCTGTCAAGCAGGCGGCCGAGGTGGCAGAAGCCGGCCTCGACAACATGATCGATCTGGAACCGAAATCCTAGGGAGCCGCGTCCGCACGTGGCGGGGCTGACGCCTTTCCGACTTCGAAGTCCCGCCAACGAAGGCACTTCCGCCATCGGAGCCTTTCCGGGGTCACCTAGACGTTGAGCTCGTCGTGCAGCGCCACGAATTCCTGAGCCAGCTTGTGACGCGGCTCAAGGTAGATCATCGGCGTGGCGTGTTGATGGCTCTCGCGAATCCTCACGGATTGCGAGAGATAGGAATTCAGGACCGGATGGCCCTCCTCGATCAGCTCATTCACCAGCTGCTGTGGAAGCACGGCGCGGGGCTGGAACTGGTTGATGACGATCCCTTCGACGCTCAGGCCGCGATTATGGTCGTGCTTGATCTCCTTCACGTTGTCGAGCACCGAATACAGCGCGCGGCGCGAGAAATCGTCACAGTCGAAGGGGATCAGGCAGCGTGCGGCTGCGATGAGTGCCGAGCGCGTCAAGAAGTTCATGGCTGGCGGCGTATCGATGTACACCGCGTCGTACCCGTCGAGGTCCTTGAGAGCATCGCGCAGCTTGTAGATCTTGTGGCGGGACTCGAGCTTGCTCGTCAACGAGTCGAGATCAGCATGCGACGGGACGATGTCGAGGTTCTCGAACTCCGTCTCATGGATGAACGATTCGAACTTCGGCTCCTTGAAGCTGTAGCTCAGGGCCGACTCGAAAAAAGTCGCAATATTGGGTTTTGCGTCCTGCGCCTGCTCGCCCAACAAATACTGGCTTGAATTTGCCTGCGGATCGAGGTCGATCACGAGAGTGCGCAACCCCTGGGAGGCGCTGACGCCGGCGAGATTGCAGACGATCGTGGATTTACCCACGCCACCCTTTTGATTGAACACCACGCGCAACATCAGCTTGTCATCCTTGGGAACGAAGCCCGCAAGTCTACGAGATAGGGGGGCTTGCCGTCCTAACAAGATGCCGAAAGCCAAGGAGTGTTGCGACGAACTCACGCCAACTGAACGAAACGCGCAGTCGTTGCAGCTCGCTGTCAAGAACGCGGCAAGGTCATGGCGCATTCGCGACATCGACGGCTTGTCACTCCTCGCTGGAAACGAGTCAGCTGGACCACTAGAACGGCGTTGTCACGTTGGCGGAGGCGAAGCGCAAAACCGCTATGCGGGATCGCTGCTCAAAATGCGACGGACGGATTTGGGCGCCACCGGTGAAGGCACGCTACGAGTCGACAGCCTGGCGCCCCGCAGCCAGGCGGCCCAAGGGGTAGTTCGCCGATTCGTCTGCGTTCGTGCGTGCGGCATCGGATGGCGGCGACCAATCTGTCCTCCATCCCGTTGCCCGCCACCTGGCGGCCGGTGCTACACGAGCGCTCAACGAGCGAGCCGGTGACGCGACAAAGCAACCGCGGTAAGGCGACGGGTGATGGGCCGAATCATTCGTGCTAGGAGCCCGTCGGACTTGAGCCGCGGGGATCTGTTCGTTTGACCGCGCGGCGTCGATTGCTACGGCGCGAGGCGGAGTTGCCTTCCTCGAGGGGCCTGAGCGCCCCGCGAGTCGGGTCGTGGGGAGCATCTGCCTCCCTCTTTATGCGGCCCGCAGCACATGCAGCCGCTTGATATTCCAAGCCATCGTCACCAGCGACCATTCGCCGCGCGCCTTGTCCAGCCCGCGCATGCTCATCTGGCTCCAGCCCATCACGCGTTTGATGATCCCGAACACCGGCTCCACCGTTTGC
>NZ_JBFUIU010000444.1:0-7524 GCF_056401695.1 Variovorax sp. P4_D9 | reverse complement strand
GCCGTGCCGATAAGTGATTGTCGTGCGTTGGGTCTTTTGCCCCGACCGCGCGGAGCGTCGGCGGTGATGACGATCACCGGCGCCTGTCTGCCGGCATTGGACGCCGGCCCAGCTCAACTGCAACGGCCATGGCCACGCCGTGGCGAGTCAACTTGAATTCGACACGGCTGCCGGGTGCCAGCATCGCCGTCTCATTGATGAGGGCCGTGGCATCGGCGATGCTTTTGCCATTCATCGCAATGACGGTATCACCAACGCGCAACCCCGCTTTCTCGCCCGGCCCACCGCGCTGAACCTTCTCGACCACCGCGCCGGATGCATCGGGGACGCTGCGTTTGGCATCGCGCGCGACCACGCCGATCCAGCCTCGCTCGACGCGCCCGTGCGCGATGATCTGGTCCGTCACCTCGCGCGCCAGGCTCACCGGGATAGCGAAGCCGATGCCCTGGGATCCTCCGCTTTCCGAGTAAATGGCTGCATTTATTCCGACCAGGTTGCCGTCGACGTCCACCAATGCGCCGCCCGAGTTTCCGGGGTTGATTGCTGCGTCGGTCTGGATGAAGTTCTCGAACGTATTGATGCCAAGCCGATTCCGGCCGGTTGCGCTGACGATGCCCTGAGTCACGGTCTGTCCGACGCCGAACGGGTCACCCACGGCAAGCACGATGTCACCCACCTGCACCGAACTCGGCTCCGCGAAGGTGATCGGCGGGAGGTCCGTCGCGTCTACCTTCAGCACCGCGAGATCGGTGTCGGGGTCGCGGCCAAGCAGCTGCGCGTCAGCCACCTTTCCGTTCGGCAGCATGACGGCGATCTCAGTCGCACCGTCGACCACGTGGTTGTTAGTCAGGATATAGCCCTGTGCCGCGACGATCACGCCGGAGCCCAGGCTCAGCGAATCCTGCCCGCGCCGGCTGCGGCGGCTTGACGCGCTGCGCGTGTAGATGTTGACCACCGAGGCCGACGCCTTGCGCGCTGCCAAGCGATAGCCCGCGTCGCGTCGCCCAAGTATCGTGTCCGCCAGCGATGAACTGCCGCCTGCCTCATGAATCGTGACGACGTCGTTGCGGGCGGGCGGCGACGCGGCAGGGCCGAACGCGTGCCAAGCGATCAGCAGGCCGGCACCCACCGTCACGGCTTGGGCGAGCAGCATCCACAGTCGATGCAGAGTGATCGAATGGGCTTTCATTCAAGCTGGCTCATGTGCAAGAGCACTTCGGAGATTTTGAATCCAAACCGCGCGGACGCAACTCGCGTCACGGGGTACTTCAGATGGAGGCGATCGCGCGGGTGGCTGAGGTTCTAACGACCACGGCCTCAGATGCCATCAATGGGCTGCTTCGGTCCTTAACAAACTTCTTTCGCTGGGGCAAGCGTCGAGAGTAGCACGGCGCGGCTCTGATCGCCGGATTGGCGATTGCGACGATCAACCGAGCGATTGCCGGACGAACGCGGCAAAGCGTGGTGAAGCAGATGCTGGAACGCGCGGCGCGGCCAGCTTTAAGGCCACAGGGCTGCTGGAGCCGCCTCCGAAAGCCAGCGGGATCTTCGCCGGCGGCCTGGTTGTGTCCTGACCATTCGCACTGGCGCCCAACAGCGCGCAGAGAATGAAGGCAAGGAGCGACAAGAGTCTCCAGACAATGCGCATGCAAACTCCTCGGCAGATCGGGCTTCCCGTTGGCGGAGCGCAGGATACTCCCATCCGAGCGTCTTGAACGACGACGCGTTGGGCGCAACGCTGCCCAACCTGACTCGTTGCACGAACAACTGCGCAGCGGCTCCTTTCGGAGTTGTCCGCCAATTTCATCGACCTTCCTGTGGCGCAGATCGAGCCGCAACCCACGACAGCCTGGCGCGCACCGTCGAGACATTGCAGATCGCGAGGGCAGCTCAGGAGGCGCCGCCCCAGCCCTGAAGCAGCAGGCGCGCACTGCTGAACCGAGTATTTCCGCTGACCGGATGGATGGATCGCGCGTGATGCATTGCCGTGGACGATCGCGTTAACCGCTCTGCCGACATCCACGTCGAGCCGCAGGCTGCTTTCCGCTACGAAGCGCGCATCCGTCCATTCCGACCATTCAGCTCAAGGCCCCCGTCGAGCCGCGATTTGCTGCGCCAGGGTGACAGCGCGCAGCGCAGCAGGCGACATCGTTCGACCCTTGAGCCAGATGGCGTGGATGTTGGCGACCACGGGCGCCTTGACCTTGAATTCGAGGCGGCGCAAGTCCAGCTTGCTCGCCTCAGCCATTCCATCGGGCAAGAAGCCCAGCACGTCGGTGTCGGCAACCAGGCGGCCGAGCAAATTCAAGTCATCGCATTCGACGGTCAACGGAAAGTCGTGCGCCGAGTCGAAGCCGTAACTGACGGCGATTTGTTCCAGGAGCGAATGCGTCGCAGATATGGCCGCCACGCCGTAGCGACGCAGTGCATCGAGGTCGATCTTGTTGCTGCCCTCGATTGGATGTCCGGGCCGGCAGAACAGGGCGCCGCCTTGCACGCCTATCAGCGCGCTGGCATAGCGATCGCTGCGGGCCAGCAGCTTCGGCTCGCCCAGGCAGAAATCGAGTTCTTGCGCTTCGAGTTTTTCGACCAGCCCCAACAGATTGCCGAGACGCACTCGAGTAACCAGTTGGGGACTGTTGCGAACCAGCTCTGACAACAGGCTCGGCATGATGGTCGCTGCCGGAACGGGCGCGGCGCCGATCGCGAGTTCGCCGGCATCCCCCTGCCTCATCAACTCGATGTCGCGCTGCAGGCAGCTACTGTCGAAGACCAGGGCACGCGCACGCTCGAGCACCATCTGGCCGGCCCGGGTCAGCGAGACCCGCTGGGCATCACGGTCGAACAAACGCATTCCTACCTGGTCCTCGAGGCTTTTGATGCTGCGGCCGAAGGCCGCTTCGCTCAGGTGGACCCGCACTGCGGCGCGCGAGAAGCGTCCCTCTTCGGCCAACGCGATCAGATGGGTCAAGCGCCGCAGGTCGGTTGCGAGCTTGTGGTCAGGTTGCATGAAACGCAATGTACTCGGGCTACTTTTGCGTTGGACACTTTTTTTCCTCGTGTTCAAACTCCGTCCATGCGTTCGCCTGTCGGCGTTTCGCCCGTTTGAAGACAGGAGACAAATGAATGACGAACAGAAGGGGCAAGGCCCGGAGTTTTTTGTGTTCGCTCGCAACGGCGGCGCTCTTGGTGTCGAGCGTCCAGGGAGCGACGCCGGGCGGCCCTGAAAAGGCAGAGCAGCAGCGCCCGAACATCGTCTTCGTGGTGATCGACGATGCCGGCTTCAGCGACTTTGGCGCCTACGGCAGCGAGATCCAGACGCCCAACATCGATGACATCGCGAAATCCGGCGTTCGATTCACCAATTTCCACACTGCCTCGACTTGCGAATCGTCGCGCGCCATGATGCACACCGGCATCGACCATCATCGGGCGGGCGCGGGCTCCCTGAGGCCGATCATGGCCGACAACCAGAAAGGTCAACCTGGCTACGAGGGCTTCCTGAGTCCCAACGCGCACAGCCTCGGGCAGCTCATGCGGGACGGCGGCTACGCCACCTATTTCGCCGGCAAATGGAACATGGGCGACGGACTCGCGCATGCGCCAGGTGCGAAGGGCTGGGACCGGTACATCTCGCTCGAGCAGACCGGCTCCGACAACTTCGAGGCCAAGGTCTATGCGCCGCTCAACATGGAGGCCGTCTGGTGGGAGGACGGCAAGCGCGCGGTATTGCCCGCCGACTTCTACTCGACGCGGCACTACGTGGATCGGATGATCAGCTACGTCGAGGACGGCAAGGATGCCCACAAGCCCTTCTTCGCCTTGTTGGCCTTCCAGGCCGTGCATTCGCCGCTGCAGGCACCCGAAGTGGACATCGACAAATACAAGGATCGCTACACGCAAGGCTGGGACAAGCTACGCTCCGAGCGCTACCAGCGTGAGGTCGACATGGGCCTGGTTCCGGCCGGGCTCAAACTGCCCGAGGCGGTGCTGCGAAAGAGTTGGGACAGTCTGGACCCGAAGGACCAGAAGCTCTATGCCAAGAAGATGTCCGTGTTCGCGGCGATGCTGGACAGCGCCGATCAGCACATCGGCCGGTTCCGCGACTACCTGAAGCAGACGGGTCAGCTGGACAACACCGTGTTCATCGTGATGTCCGACAATGGCGCGGACCCGGTCGAGCTCAACGCGCTCAACTTGCCTTTCMGGCTCTGGTATCGGGTCAACTATGCGCTCGGCATCGAGAAGCTGGGGCAGAAGGGCAGCTATGTTCATTACGGCCAGGACTGGGCGGAAGTGTCCAACACGCCTTTCGCGAGCTTCAAGGGCACATCCTCGGAAGGGGGCATGCGGGTGCCCTTCATCATCAGCTATCCGCAGCACGTCAAGCCGGGCGGCATGACGAATCAGTTCGCCTACGTGACCGATTTCCTGCCCACCGTGCTGGACATCGCTGGCATTCCGATGCCCGGCGACGAGTACAGGGGCAGGAAGCTGATCCGCCCCACCGGCACGAGCATGCTGCCCTACCTCGAGGGACAGGCATCTTCGATTCATCCCGCCGATTTCACGGTCGGCTTCGAAGCCACGGGGGCCAGCGCGCTATTTTTCGGCGACTACAAGATCAGCCGGAACGTTGCCCCGTTCTCGGACCACAAATGGCGGCTCTACGACCTCAAGTCGGATCCGGCCGAGTCGAAGGATCTCAGCGCCGAGAAGCCTGAGCTGCTGAACACGATGCTGGCCAAATACGACGACTACGAGCGGCAAAACGGAGTGATCAAGCCGCCGCCCGACTACAACCCGCTCGCACAGCTGCTGAAGAACAACTGGCTGGTATTGGTTCGGCAGATGGCAGGCATCCTTGCGGCCGCGGCGCTGCTACTGGTCGTCTTGATCGCAGCCGCCGTCTTCGGCGTGCGCAGGTGGCGCCGACGCCGTGCAGTTGGCGAGCGGGCGCCAAACCTGCGCCGTCTTGCTTCGATCTAGAGGCCGCCATGCGCATCCAAAAGCGGAAGCTTGTTGCGATCGCGCTGGCCGTCAGCGTCCTCTCGCTCTTGCTCGCATGGCTGCTCCTTCGGCCTGCAACTGCGCCTCACCCAATCGGCTCGGGCACTGACACGCCGTCGTCGGTCGCCAGGTTCGTCGGGTCCCAGGCATGTGCCGCCTGCCACCAGACTGATTTTCAGGCTTGGCAAGGGTCGCACCATGATCTGGCGATGCAGCACGCCACGCCCTCAAGCGTGCTTGCACCCTTCCATGGAGAAACCTTCACCGAGGCCGGCATCACTTCGCGGTTCCGGCAGCACGACGGCAAGTTCTACGTCCAGACTCAGGATCGCGACGGACGTGACCAGGAGTTCGAGGTCACTCACACCCTGGGTGTCTATCCGCTGCAACAGTTCCTGGTCCCGATGCCCGACAAAGGCATGCAGGCTCTGACCACGGCCTGGGACGCGCGCCCGCTCGACAAGGGCGGCCAGCGCTGGTTCGACCTGCACGCCGGGCAGAACGTCAAGCCCGGTGACCCGCTGCATTGGACGGGCCGCCAGAACAACTGGAACTTCATGTGCGCCGAATGCCATACGACCAACTTCAGGAAGAAATTCGATGTTGTCACGCGCACTTACGGCAGCACGTGGTCCGAAGGCAATGTCGGCTGCGAAAGCTGCCATGGGCCGGGATCGAGCCACGTGGCCTGGGCGGCCTTGTCCGGGGCGGCCCGGCTGTCGGATGCAACGATGGGCCTGGCGCAACTGCTGCGGGATCGCAAGGATGCGCACTGGACCATTGGCGCGGAAAGCGGCAACGCGGTGCGCAGCCCGCCTGTGTCGCCCGACCGCGCCGAAGTCGAGCTGTGCGCGCGCTGCCACTCMCACCGAAGCCAGATCTCCGACGCATATGTACATGGCAAGCCRATGCTCGACACGCACATGCCTTCGCTGTTGGACAAGGCCTTGTTCTGGCCCGACGGCCAGATGAGGGCGGAGGTCTACAACTACGCCTCGTTCCAGCAGAGCCTGATGTACCAGAAGGGCGTGACCTGCAGCGACTGCCATAACCCGCATTCGCTCAAGCTGCGCGCAGCGGGCAACGGGGTGTGCTTTCAATGCCATGCACCGGCGAAGTACCAGGCACCGACCCACACCTTCCATCAATTGAGTTCTACCGGCAGCAGTTGCGTCGCCTGTCACATGCCGACGACCACCTACATGTCGATCGACCCACGGCACGACCATGGCATCCGGGTCCCGCGGCCCGATCTTTCGGTGGGCACGGGCATTCCGAATGCCTGCAACAAGTGCCACGTCGACAAATCGCCCGAGTGGGCGTCGCAGTGGGCGCAGCGCTGGTATCCGGGCATCAACGTGCGGCACCCGCCATTGCAAACTGCCTTCGCGGCCTTCGACAAGGGCGACGAGAAAGCGCTGTCACTGCTGTCCAAGGTCTTCGAGGACACCAACCAGTCGTCGATTGCGCGCGCCAGTGCGTTGTCGCGGGCCGTTCCCGCGATGGCGCCGGAAGGGCTGAACCAGATCCGCAAGCTGCTGCAGGACCGAGACCCGTTGGTAAGGCGAACCGCGGTGGAGGCGCTGGCTACTGCGCCACCCGAGATCCGTTCCGAATGGCTGCGCCCACTGCTCGCCGATCCGGTCAAGGGGGTTCGCATGTCCGTTGCGCGCTGGCTGGCCGGTGTGCCGGTCGCGGCCTGGGACGCGAAGGACCAGGCGCAGCTTTCCGCGATCATCAATGAATACGTAGGGGTGCAGTTGTTCAACGGCGATCGACCGGAGTCCTATGACAACCTCGGCACCCTGTATGCGGATCAGGGCAAGTGGGCTGAAGCCGAGGCGGCGTTGAGGAAGGCCATCGATCTGGCCCCGGATCTCGCCGTATCGTCGCTGAACCTTGCCGATGTCTATCGCGCCCGAGGTCGGGAAGACGATGCCCAATCGCTCCTGCGGGATGTCGCGGCGAGATTTCCCAGCGACGCCACCGCCCAACACGCCTTGGGCTTATCCCTGCTGCGTCAACGCCATCTTGATCAAGCGCTCGTGCCCTTGCGCCGCGCCGCAGACCTCGCGCCGGACAACCCTCGCTTCGCCTATGTCTATGCGCTGGCTCTCGAGCGTGGCGGGCAGGATCGACTGGCGATCGCTACACTGGAGAACGCACTGAAGCTCAATCCCACAGATCGAGAATCCGTCGCGGCCGTCGTCGCGATCTGCAGCCGAATCGGCGACGCGTCTTGTACGAAGCGACACACGTCGCAATTGCCGCGCGAATCACCCGGCATTCGCTGAGCAGGATTCCTGGAAAACGCGAAAGAAGGAAGGCAAGCCGTTTTTCGTCTGGCTCAACCCGACATGCATGCACATCGTTACGCACATGTCACCTATTTATCGATACGCCGCCGGACATGACACGTCTGACGTAGTAGTCCTGCAGTGCCTTGTCATGCGTGAAAGGATAGATCGCCAGGGGGCGATCGTTGCCGTTGATATAGGCCGCCACCTCTTCCTC
>NZ_JBFUIU010000443.1:0-7534 GCF_056401695.1 Variovorax sp. P4_D9 | reverse complement strand
TCCATGCCCTTTTCGTTCATGAGGTACAGCAGCACGCCGGGATCCATCGCGCCACAGCGTGTGCCCATCACAAGCCCGTCGACCGCCGTGAAGCCCATTGTTCCCCCAATGCTGGTTCCGGCCCGCAGCGCGCACATGCTGGCGCCGTTGCCCAGATGCAGGACCACCGTTTTGCCTCTCGCCGCGCGCTCGTCGAACTGCGGCAGGACCCGCGCGACGTACTCGTACGATAGTCCGTGGAAGCCGTAGCGCCGCACACCCGATTCGGTCAGCGCCGAGGGCAGCGCGAACGCCTGAGCCACTGCAGGATTGCTGCGATGGAACGCGGTGTCGAAGCATGCCACTTGCGGCAGTTCTGGCGCGAGCGTCATCAGACTGCGGATCGGTGCCAGGTTGTGCGGCTGGTGCAAGGGGGCGAGCGGCGTCAACTTCTCCAGCATCGCGACCACCTCGTTGTCGAGCAGCGCTGGACCCACGTGGTCGACGCCCCCATGCACCACGCGGTGGCCGGCCCCGACAAGGTGGTGCTGCCCCGCGTATACAGTCTTGAGCCAATCGACGACGTGGGCGACCGCGCCTTCATGCCCGAGTTTGGCGCCGGACGCCCAGCGCTTCTCACTCGCGATTTGGCCCAGCGGATCCTTGGCGATGAAGTGCGGATTCGTGTCGATGGACTCGACTTGGCCGCTCGCCACAAGTGTCGGCTCAGCGGCGGCCTTTGCAAACAGCGAGAACTTGATGCTGGACGAGCCGGCGTTCAGGACTAGGATGGCGTCGGTCACGGACTACCTCTTTTTGTCTGTTCAATCGATGGAAAAAAGCGCGGCGGTCAGGCGATCACCTTGGCCACATCCGCCCGGCGCGCTGCCGCGACCAGCACGGCGACGGCGCACGAAGCCAGCCGCGCTGTCACCGAATCGGCGCGGCTCGTCAGAATGATCGGCACCTTCGCGCCGAGCACGATTCCCGCCGCATCGGCGTTGCCGAGGAAGACCAGGCTCTTGGCGAGCATGTTTCCCGCCTCGAGGTCGGGAACGACGAGGACATTTGCGCGCCCCGCGACGGCAGACTTGATTTGCTTGATCTGCGCCGCGCCGAGGCTGATCGCGTTGTCGAACGCGAGAGGCCCGTCCAGCGTTGCGCCGGTGATCTGACCGCGGTCGGCCATCTTGCACAGTGCCGCGGCCTCTATCGTCGAGAGCACCTTCGGATTCACCGTTTCCATCGCCGACAGAATCGCGACCCGAACCTCCTCGAATCGCAGCGCGTGGGCGAGGTCAATGGCGTTCTGGACAATATCCACCTTCTCCTCGAGGGACGGCGCGATGTTGACCGCGGCGTCGGAGACGATGATTGCCTGGTCGTACGTCGGCACATCGAGTACAAAGCAGTGACTGATCCGGCGCGACGTGCGAATCCCAGTGTCCTTCCGGACGGCCTCGCCCATCACCTCGTCGGTATGCAAGCTGCCCTTCATCAGTGCCTCGGCCCGGCCTTCTCGCACGATCTGCACGGCCATCGCGGCGGCGGCGTGGCTGTGCGCGGCATCGACACACTCGTAGGATGTGATGTCGAGCTCGAACTCCTTCGCGACTGCGGCGATCTTCGTCTTCGGTCCGACCAGGATGGGCCGGATCAGGCCGATCCTCGCGGCGTCGATCACCGCCTCGAGCGCACTGCGGTCACACGGGTGCGCGACCGCGGTCGTCACGGGTTCGAAGGACTGGGCTGCCGCGATGAGGCGGCGGTACTTCTCGTGCTGCGGATCGATGACTCTGTTTGCTTCGTTCATGGCGGCGCCTTTCGTGGTTGGGACTCGCTTTGCCTTGTGGCAAACCTATCCTTGACGGTTTCGATGCTACGGATGGGTGCTCTTGGAATGAAGTGAGCGCGGCGTGACTAACGGCGCGTCGGCATGCGGCGGTTGCGTCCATGGTGTAGATGGCGCTTCGCGCTCTCGATCCTTGGGTCGACGGGATCGGGTTCATCCACCGAGTGCCTTCACGGACGCGATCAGCGTTACCCCTATCAGGACCATGAATACACCCGTCCGTGCCGGGCACTGGTATCCGGCATAGCGTCCCAGCGCCCACCCGGCGACAAACAGCATGAGCAGCGTGACGGCGCGCGAGATCTGCATCGCCAGGGCGATGTCGTTCGTCAGCATGAATGGCACGACAACGGGAAACGTGGCGAGCACAACGAGCAAGAAGATGCCGGCTGCCGCTAGGTAGTCGCGGCGTCCGAGCACCGTGCCAGCCGGCATCGGGTGAGCGAGCAACTTTCGCCTCATGCCCTCGAGCTCGTTCGCCCCAGTGATCGCGATGAAGTTCGCCGGCAGCGCGTGTCGGATCAGGTGGTGGGCCGAGTTCGCGTCGGCGTCGATCACGCGCTTGGCCAGGTGCCGCAGACGCGCGCGCTCGGTCAATGTGCGAACGAGGTACATGACCGCGTCGACCAGCCCCCACGCCAGGTTGCAGCCCAGCGCGGCTGCCATGGCGGTTCGCACCTCGTTGCTTCCTGCCTTGGCGATGGACAGCGATCCCAGGATCGTGACTGCCATGATCAAGCCGAACAGGATCTCGGCACTGCGCTCGACCGGGTTCAGCAGGCCTTCGCGGTCGGCGCGCGCATCGATTCGCATGCCCGCTCTATCGTTCGCGCGCCGACGCATACCTCGCAACGGCCTCCTCGAGGTTGAGGAGCATCTTCTCGCAGCCCAGCGTAGACCCCAGCGGCGAACGATGAACCATGTCCAGCACGCCGGGGTTCAGCCCCACGAACCAGAGCACTAAGCCCTGCTCGCGATAGCGCTTCTCGGCTTCAGTCAGCATCTTGAGGGCGGTGTACTCCAGGTCGAAGACACCCGAGAAGTCGAACGCCACGACCCGCGGCCTGTGTTCTGCAACGAAGACGCGAATCTTCTGTCCGACGCGCTGGGCGTTGGCGAAGAACAGACGCCCCTGCAGCCTCAGCAGCAGCAATCCAGGATAGATCTCGTCGTCCGGATGCTTGTCGGTCTGCGGCCTGAATCCGTTGGTGCCCGGCTTGCGCCCGAGCACGTACACCGGCGGATCCGACACCTGGTGGGCGAGTGCGACGAGCGACACGACGATGGCCACGAGGATGCCTTGCAGCGTCCCGAGCAGGATGACGCCGGCCAGCGCAATGAGCGCCCAGCCGAACTCGGTGCGGCGCTCCTTGAGGATCTCGGTGAACTCTCCCGGCTTGATCAACCCGACCGAGTACACGATGACCACCGCCGCCAGCGTGGCGTCGGTCATGAGGCCGATCAGCGGCGCCAGCAGAAGCAGCGTTCCCAGCGCGACCCCGGCCGTGACGAGGCCGGCCATCTGCGAACGGCCCCCCGCTTCTTGGGTCACGGCGGCCTGCGTGGTGCCTCCGCCGGCGGGCATGGCGCCAATGAAAGCGCCGCCGACATTGGCAAGCCCGATCRCGAACAACTCCCTGTTCGGCTGCGGCGCGGGCTCCGTGCTGCGCGCGAATGCCCGTCCCGCTGTCACCGATTCGGTGAAACTCATCAGGGCGATGCCCAGCGCCGCAGGCCAGAGCTGCTCCAAAAGTGCCAGGCTGGGCCAAGTGAGCGAAGGCAGCCCCGTCGGCACGGTTCCGACCGTTGCGAGGCCCAGGTGATCGAGCCCTGGCAGACTCATGCCAGCGATGCCGCACGCTACGGCGACGAGCGGCGCCGGCGCCTTCGGCACGTAGCGCTCCAGCAGCACCAGCAGCACCACCGTGCCGCCCCCCACGAGGAGCGCGACCATCGACGTGTGCGGCAGCCCCTGGCCAATGGCAAGGAGGTTGTGGACGAAGGATCCCTTCTGAAAGTGCAGAACGAGCAACTTCGGAAGCTGGTCGACCACGATGACGACGCCGATGCCGGCCTTGAAGCCCACCAGCACCAGCTCGGAGGCGCCCACGAGCAAGGTCAGCGAGGCGCAGGCCGTCGCAAGGTCGGCCGTGCCGCTCGCGCTGACCTGGCCCAGCGCCGCCCCGACCAGGATGGCGATCGTCGTGGTCGTGCTGACGCTGAGTGCGCGCGAGGTGCCGAGGACAGCATAGATTGCCATCGGCACCATCGCGGTGTAGAGGCCGACGCTCACCGGCATCCCCGCGACCGCGGCATAGGCCAGCGACTTGGGAATGACCACGGCGGCCGCCGTCAGCCCGGCCACCAGGTCGAGCTTGATCCAGTCCCTTCGGTAGTCGCCGATCCAGTCCGGAAGAGCGAACCGCCCCATCATCAATACCTCTCGCGGACGAATCGGTAGGGGTAGTCGGGTTCGCGGTAGTCGCCCTCCTTCTGGCGCTTCGGCAGCTTCACCGCCTGGCGGGACACCGGCTGGTAGGGGATGCGGCCGAGCAGGTCGCTGATGACGTTCAGGCGCGCGCGATGCTTGTCATCGGAATTCGCGACGAACCATGGCGCGAACTCCGTGTCGGTGGCCTTGAACATGTCGTCGCGCGCCCGCGAGTAGTCGTACCAGCGGCTGTACGACTTGAGGTCCATGTCGGACAGCTTCCAGATCTTGCGGCCGTCGCTGATGCGCGCCTGGAGTCGGCGCGTCTGCTCCTGCGGGCTGACCTCCAGCCAGTACTTGAGGAGGATGATCCCGGAGCTGACCATGGCCCGCTCGACGTGCGGGACATCATGAAAGAAGACCTCGAGCTGCTGCGGGGTGCAAAACCCCATGACGCGCTCGACGCCGGCGCGGTTGTACCAGCTGCGGTCGAAGATCACGACCTCCCCGGCTGCCGGCAGGTGCGGAACGTAGCGCTGCACGTACATCTGGCTCTTTTCGCGCTCGGTCGGCGCCGGCAGTGCCACGACCCGAACCACACGAGTGCTCACGCGCTCAGTGAGCGCCTTGATCGTTCCGCCTTTGCCGGCGCCGTCCCGCCCTTCGAAGACGATGCAGACCTTGGCTCCCGCATGCGTGACCCATTCCTGCAGCTTGATCAGCTCGACATGCAGATGGAACATTTCCTTCTCGTAGTCCTTCTCCGTCATCCGTGCAACGTCGCGTTCAGTGCGTTCCGCCTTGCGCTTTGAAGCCATGTCAAACATCTCCATCAGGGTTGATGATCGTGCAGCATGTGCCCCATAAACTCGCTCACATTGCGCCGGATGGCGCGGAGCAAGGCGCCGATCTGTGAGCGTCGATGCTATCGATCGGCGCTCGCCGAATGAAGTGAGTGCGCCGTGACTAACGGGTTGGTCGAGGTCACGGCGCCCCCGACGAACGCCGATGCGTGTTGCGACAGATACTATGGACGGGCACGCGCGAAATGAAATGAGCGGGCGTGACTAACGGCCGCGCCCAACTCGCGCTCCGGAGGCGTGTCACTTCCTGCGCAAATTGCGCACTGTGGCGATGCGGGCCGCCATCTCCAGGAACTCGCCCTGCGCCCTCGCGAAGTCGATGTCGCTGCGGGCCTGCTTCGCCGCATCCTCGGCCTGCTGCGCGGCCTGCTGCGCGAGGGCCTGATCGAGGTCCTTGCCGCGAATCGCCATGTCGGCCAGAACGGTGACCGTGCCCGGCTGAACTTCGAGGATGCCGCCGGCGACGAAGACGAACTCTTCCTGGCCGGTGTCCGCGTGTTCTATGCGAACCGCGCCCGGCTTGATGTGCGTTATCAGCGGCACGTGGCGCGGCAGGATGCCCAGCTCGCCGCTTTCGCCCGGCAGCGCGACGAACTTCGCCTCGCCGGAGAAGACCTGCGCCTCGACGCTGACGATGTCGACGTGGATGGTGGCCATCGTTGTTCCTTACTGCAGCGCGTTACTGCAGCGTCTTGGCCTTCTCGAAGGCCTCGTCGATCGCGCCGACCATATAGAAGGCCTGCTCCGGCAGGCCGTCGCATTCGCCGCTGACGATCATCTTGAAGCCCCGGATCGTTTCCTTCAGAGGCACGTACTTGCCGGCCATGCCGGTGAACACTTCTGCGACGTGAAAAGGCTGCGACAGGAAGCGCTGGATCTTGCGCGCCCGCGCCACGATCAGCTTGTCCTCCGCGCTCAACTCGTCCATGCCCAGGATCGCGATGATGTCGCGCAGCTCTTTGTAGCGCTGCAGCGTGCCCTGCACCGACCGAGCGGTGTCGTAGTGGTCCTCGCCGACGACATTCGGGTCGAGCTGGCGCGAAGTCGAGTCCAGCGGGTCCACCGCCGGGTAGATGCCGAGCGATGCGGTTTCCCGACTCAGCACCACGGTCGAGTCCAGGTGAGCGAAGGTCGTCGCCGGCGACGGGTCGGTCAGGTCGTCCGCGGGCACGTAGACGGCCTGCATCGACGTGATCGAGCCAACCTTGGTCGAGGTGATGCGTTCCTRCAAGCTGCCCATTTCCTCGGCCAGCGTGGGCTGGTAGCCCACCGCGGACGGCATGCGGCCCAGCAGTGCCGACACCTCGGTCCCGGCCAGCGTGAAGCGGTAGATGTTGTCCACGAAGAACAGCACGTCGCGGCCTTCGTCGCGGAACGACTCGGCGATGGTCAGACCGGTCAGCGCCACGCGCAGGCGGTCGCCCGGGGGTTCGTTCATCTGGCCGTACACCATGGCGACCTTCGACTCTTCGAGCTTCTCCAGATTCACGACCCCGGCGCCGGTCATCTCGTGATAGAAGTCGTTGCCCTCGCGGGTGCGCTCGCCCACGCCCGCGAACACCGACAGGCCGTTGTGCGCTTTGGCGATGTTGTTGATGAGCTCCATCATGTTGACGGTCTTGCCCACCCCTGCGCCGCCGAACAGACCCACCTTGCCGCCCTTGGCGAACGGGCAGATTAGGTCGATCACCTTGATGCCCGTTTCCAGCAGTTCCTGCGACGGGCTCAACTCACCGTACTCGGGCGCCTTGCGGTGGATCGGCATCACCCGCTCCTGGGCGATCGGCCCGCGCTCGTCGACCGCCTCGCCCAGGACATTCAGGATGCGGCCGAGCGTGGCGCGCCCGACCGGCACGGAGATCGCGGTGCCGGTGTTGGAAACCGACAGGCCGCGGCGCAGGCCGTCGCCCGACCCGAGCGCGATCGTCCGTACCACGCCATCGCCGAGCAGCTGCTGCACTTCGAGTGTCAGCGCCGCGGCATCGACCTTCAACGCGTCGTACACCTTGGGCACTGCGTCGTGCGGGAAGGCGACGTCGACGACCGCGCCGATGCACTGGACGATCGTGCCGTGGTTCAGGGTGGTTTCAATCATGTTCTGCCCTTCGTTCAAAGTCTTTCGGTTGATCACCTAGACCGCTGCCGCGCCACCGACGATCTCGGACAATTCACGGGTGATGGCCGCCTGGCGGGTGCGGTTGTGCAACAGCGTCAGTTCGGCAATCACATCGCCGCCGTTGTCAGTCGCGGCCTTCATCGCCACCATGCGCGCCGTGACTGCGAGGTTCGGGGAGGTCGACGCCTCGGGCCGCAAGTGCGAGGTGGTCGCGATCGGCAACAAGGGCCTGGGGTTCCTGAACCGCATCGGCGCCAGGGTCCTGTCGCACGCGACCCAGCTGGGCGACAAGC
>NZ_JBFUIU010000442.1:0-7545 GCF_056401695.1 Variovorax sp. P4_D9 | reverse complement strand
GGCCACCATGACGGTGGACGCGGTGCTGACGCTGCATGAACGCAAGCGGGTGGACCGCGCCGTGAGCGATGCGCGCAGCCGGCAAGAGCCTGACGGCCACCATGCCCACGGTGCAGATCGCCGTCGCGTGGCCCAGGCCAACCGTGAAGCGGCAGAGCTGTGGAGGCACACCGGCACGGCCATCGCCGACGACTTCGAGGAACGACCATGACTTACGACGATCGCCTGCGTGCTGCCGAGGCCTGGGCCGCCGCCTACCGCGCCCGACAGGCGGCAGATGCCGCCAAGCGCCGCGCTGTGGAGGCCGTGAAGGCCTTGCGGCCCGACCAGCGTTACAGCTTCCTCCGCCCCGAGGCCGATCAGGAACGCATTGCCGACAAGCACCGCACCGACGCTCGCGCCGCATTGCGTGCCGCCGAGAAGGCGCTGCTGCAGATAGTCGATCCGAAACCGATCACGTTGAAGGGCCGAACCCGCGAGGTCAAGGCCGGGCTGGTACTGCTGATCGATAGCGTCACCGGTGTGCCTTGACGATATCGGGGGGAGCCCCGATGGTGGGGGGATGTGCATAGCTCACACGCGAAACGGTGAATCCATGCATTGCTGCAGAACAGAGAACTTTTCGTCCAAAAAAGGACGCCGGCCCCCCGGCCGCTGCGATGCCGGTCCTGGCCGCCCGCAGAGCCCTGCTGACCGCCGTTGATGGCCGTTGACCCCTGGCCCACCGACCACCATCGCGGCTGTGCTCCGCGAGCTGCTGGCCGTCACAAAAGATCGCCTCAATTTTGAGGAGATGTCCATGCCGGACGGATACGGCCGCTTCAAATGTCGGCCGGCCATCATTTAGTGGAGGTACCTCACGTTCGCTCAGTGGCTGCAATGGGCCCACACCGGTAGTCCAATTGGCTCAACTGTCTGCCCGAAAGCCGACATTCACCAGGTCATCAATTCACGGTGAAGCTCACAGCGATTTCCCGGCGCAACTCGTTGGCTAGCGCAAACGAGGATTGCGTCGGAGGGCACTGGAAGAGCACATGGGCGCAGTGCCAACAATGGCGAGTTCATCACTCTCAGCATCGCGCTGACAACGGCGGCGCCGGACAACGCCGCCCATGGGAGACCTTTACTTCGAGTAGTCGTACAGCGGTTTGCCCCTGTCGATGACGTGCACCGCAAGCAGCTTCAGCGAGGTATCGCCGACGATCTTGAACCCACCGTGTTTGACGTCTCGCAGGTTCAGCACCGTCGCGCCTGTGGGCAGCATCATCGCGTCCTTGCCCGGCGCATGTACCGAGGCACCCTGCACCACGTACCCAGGCTCAACGCCGTGATGAAAACGCAGGTCGACGCGTTCGCCAGGCTTGTATTCGGCGATGACCTCCATGGCCGGTGCGCGGTGAGGTCGGTCCGCTTTTGCTCGACGCGCTGCGGCCAATCGCTGCTGGTCTGCGCGACCAACCCCGTGGCAAGACCCAGGCCGACCAAATCGGCTGTCGGCCCCTACGAACGCGGCCCGTCTTGAACTTTACGTTTGGATAGCTAGACTGTAATCTGACACTCGGCCGCAACAGCGGACTCCGAAAAGGGAAATAGCTGAGAGAGGAAATCAAATGGCAAACTTTGCTAGGCGACAAACCTTGATGGCGGGGTTGGGCGCCGTGTCAGCATTCATATTGGGGCCGCGTGAAGAGGCGCTCGCTGCAGTAGGTGACGAAACCAAGATAGCCGAGGGGGTCACGGTGAAAACTCTCGGTGAAGGGAAGTCAATGATCCAAGGCTATCCCAAGGTTCGGCTTCGCGAGTTGACTGTGCAGCCAAGATCGAGCTTCCCGCTATTACCGATGACGAACAACATGGTCTGTCACATGGCCGAGGGCGAACTCCAAATCGATCAAGGCGACATGAAGTTCACCGTGAAAAAGGGCGATGTATGGACGTGCATACCGGGAGGTAAGGAGGGTGGCTCTAACTCCGGAAGCACGGTCGCGGTGATGCGCATCTCAGACCTGCTGACTACTTGAGCCTATCGTTTCCCTGAGCCATCGAGTAGGGTGCTCGCCAGCTGCCCTTCGCGAACGACCGCAGATGGCCGACAGCGGAAGTCTACCGGCAGAGTTGAGCTGCGCGGCCGGCCCCCCCGGCATGGACAACACTCTCTGCCTGAGCCGCTAACGACCCTGAGCGCATATCCCTGTTGGCAATTCCGTGTGCACGGCGTACCCTCGCTGCTGTACTGCGCGACGGTGGTCTCCGACGTCAATCCGGCGCTTCTTCATGAGAAGGACCGCCGCCATGATGAGCACGCACACGCTGCGCCTGCAGGCCACGAAAGGCCAGCCGCTCCAGCCCCTCCCTTCCCTCGGCGTGCTGCTGCGCCGCAAGCTCGCACAGCCTGACTCTGAGGACCACGACCCCACGCTGCGGCTCGCCATCCGCAAGGCCCTCGCTCGCGCTTCCGGGAAGGCTGTCACTCAACAGGAGGTGCGGCCATGACTGCCACGCCTGCCCTGCTGGTGCCGCGTGACGAGCTGCACCGTGCCCGCCTCGTCGAGCGTTCGCCCACCACCACCACCACCCGCGCCCTGCTGAAGGCCATCAGCGTGGTCGCACGCGCAGGGGCTCGCAATCGTTCGGTGGCCTCGGCCCTGCAGCCTGCGCTGGCCGACCACGAACATGGCGAGGCCTTGCGCGCCGTCGTGTCGTTCGTCTCGCGCAGCGTGCAGGACCCGGCGTTGACCAACGTGCCAGGTTGGGCTGCAGAACTTGTGCCGCAGGTCATCGCCGAGGCCCTGGACCTCCTGGGCGAGGAGGGCAGCGTGGTTGCGCGGCTGCCGCTGGCACGCTTCGATCTTGAGGACGGCGTGGTCAAGGTGCCGATGCGGACCTCCCGAGGCCTGGCGGCGGCGTTCCGCGCCGAGGCCGCGCCCATCCGCGTCGGTGGCCTGACCCTCACCAGTCAAACGCTGGAGGGGCGCTCGATGGGCATCATCGCCACCGCCACCGCAGAGACGATCCTGGCGGCCTCGGACTCCGTGCTGGAGCGGATGATCCGCATGAGCATGGTCTCCGACACCGCCGCCGCGCTGGACGAGGCGTTCTTCGATGCGGCGGCGCGTGACGCGATCCGGCCAGCAGGCATCCAGAACGGCATCGACCCTGCGGACACCGCCGTCTCGACGGGCTCGACGCTCGACCTCATCACGGCCGACATGCGTGCGCGGCTCGCGCAGCTGCATGCACGCGGCCTCGGCGGCGTCGCATCGAGCGTGGCCTGGGTGATGCACAGCGACCTCGCGGCGACCTTGCTTGGACTGAGCGACGAGCTGCGCCTGCGTGATCGCTTCCTCGGCCTGCCGGTTGTCGCGGGCCTGAGCGTGCCGAGCGATGTGGTCTTTCTGCTCGACGGCCGGGCCATCGGATTCGCGGCCGATGTGCCGAGCTTCGAGAGTTCCACAGAGGCCACGCTGCACGAGGACGATGGCATGCCGCTGGTGGACGGCAAGACCGGCGCGTCGGTACAGCCCATCGTGGCCGCAGGCGGCGCGGTGGCAGCTCCTGTGCGCAGCCTCTTCCAAACCAACACGACCGCGGTCAAAGGCGTCTGGGCTGTCGATTGGGCCGTGCTGCAGCCCGGTGCGGTTCAGACCCTCACGGGCGTGAGCTGGTAGCCGATCATGACTGTTCCCCACTACCTGACCCGCGACCTCGCCCCGCAATCTGGCAGCAGCTTCGCTGACCTCGAAGTCCGCGACGGTGTCTTCGTGGTGAAGGATCCGAATAGCGGTCGCATCGAGCGCGTTCCATTGCATCGGCCGGATATCGCAAGACACATTCAGAGCGGTTCAAAGGGCGACATTCCGCCTTTTGCGCACGCCTCGCGTCCGCCGCCACGGGCGCGGGTCCAATCTCAATGCCGGTGCGCTGGATGTGATTGCGGACGTCCTGGGCCAAGTCCTGACGCCGATCCAGAGGCGGCTCGCGGCCCTGGAAGCCCCCGCCAAGGCTGCCCAGGCGGCCCAGGAGCGGCGCAGCAGCAGGGACAGCAGGAGCAGTGCCATCACGCCGGAAAGCCGCGCACTGATCGCGCAGGCGCGGGCTGTGAAGGCGATTGCAAGGGCGACCTTTTTGTTGGCACGCACGGCCTGAGGTGCCCCGCCCATGCTGCCACCTTCCTCTGCCGCACCGCTGAGGCCCGGCCATCATGGTGACGCACGCCTCGCGCTCCTGATCGCGCTGCTGCAGGCCGATGCCACCAGTACCGGCGCGATGATGGCCGCCGAGGGCGAGGGCTCACGCATGGACCGCCTCGTCGCGTTGGCGGGTGACCTGGCACGAAGCATCGGGGCGCTGCCGCCCACCAGCTACCTCACCAAGGGGGACGGGCCATGATGTACCGGCACAAGGACTTCCCCGACCTCGGCCAAGAGGCACGGCTGGCACGGCGGGAGGAAGAACGCCGCTGCTGCACCCTGGACGAAGTGGGGGCCGCCCTGGGGGTCACCAAGGTCCGCGCCCGTCAGCTGGAGCAGGCCGCCCTGCAGCACTTCAGCGAGCGGCTGGCCCTGGTCATGGCCGTGAAGGGGCTGAGCGTCAGGGACCTGCTGCCTGATGACAACGACCCAAGAGAACGATAAATAAGGGCATTTTTCAGGGCATAAAAAGTCGCCCAGAATCGCCAACCCCAGTATTCATGCGGGTTCCCAGCTCTTATTGGATTCCCTTCACCCGCTCCAGATCTCACATCGACGCCCGCGCGCCTGCCGAGCGTCGTCCTCTGCGGCCTCGAGATCCTCGACGGCGATGACGGGGCCGGACAGCCCCCAAACCTATAATCGCAGCCTCCAGCAGATCAAGCAGTCAGATGGGTTCGATGCAGGGGCTGCCCCCAACCGGCCGCCCGTTTGCACCTGTACAAGCCAAGAACCCAAGATGAGCCAGCCCACCTTCAGCGTCGCCGACATCCGCAAGTCGTTCCTCGATTTCTTCGCGACCAAGGGCCACACCGTCGTGCCCTCCAGTTCGCTGGTGCCGGCCAACGACCCGACCCTGATGTTCACCAACTCCGGGATGGTGCAGTTCAAGGACGTGTTCCTCGGCACCGACAAGCGCCCCTACGTGCGCGCCGCCTCGGTCCAAGCCTGCCTGCGGGCCGGCGGCAAGCACAACGACCTCGAGAACGTCGGCTACACCGCGCGCCACCACACCTTTTTCGAGATGCTGGGCAACTGGAGCTTCGGCGACTACTTCAAGCGCGAGTCGCTCAAGTGGGCCTTCGAGCTGTTGACCGAGGTCTACAAGCTGCCTGCGAGCAAGCTCTGGGCCACGGTCTACATCGAGGACGACGAGGCCTACGACATCTGGACCAAGGACATCGGCCTGCCGCCCGAGCGCGTGGTGCGCATCGGCGACAACAAGGGCGGCCGCTACATGTCCGACAACTTCTGGATGATGGCGGACACCGGCCCCTGCGGCCCGTGCAGCGAGATCTTCTACGACCACGGCCCGGAGATCGCCGGCGGCCCGCCCGGCTCGCCCGATGAAGACGGCGACCGCTACATCGAGATCTGGAACAACGTGTTCATGCAGTTCGACATGCAGCCCGACGGCAGCGTCAAGCCGCTGCCCGCGCCCTGCGTCGACACGGGCATGGGGCTGGAACGGCTCGCCGCGATCCTGCAGCACGTGCACAGCAACTACGAGATCGACCTGTTCGATGCGCTGATCAAGGCCGCATCGCGCGAGACCGGCGAGCGCGACCTCGGCAACAAGAGCCTGCGCGTGATCGCAGACCACATCCGCGCCACCGCCTTCCTGGTGGCCGATGGCGTCATTCCGTCGAACGAAGGCCGCGGCTACGTGCAGCGCCGCATCGTGCGCCGCGCCATCCGCCACGGCTACAAGCTGGGCCAGAAGAAGCCCTTCTTCCACAAGCTGGTGCCCGACCTGGTGGCGCTGATGGGCGACGCCTACCCGACGCTGCGGGCCGACGAGAAGCGCATCACCGAGACGCTGAAGGCCGAGGAAGAGCGCTTCTTCGAGACCCTCGCCAACGGCATGGAAATCCTCGATGCGGCGCTGGCCGGCGATGCCAAGGTGCTGCCGGGCGAGGTCGCCTTCAAGCTGCACGACACCTACGGCTTCCCGCTCGACCTGTCGGCCGACGTCTGCCGCGAGCGCGGCGTGGCGGTCGACGAGGCCGGCTTCCATGCGGCGATGGAAAAGCAGAAGGCCGCGGGCCGCGCGGCCGGCAAGTTCAAGATGGAACGCGCGGTCGAATACAGCGGCGCGGGCAATGCCTTCACCGGCTATGAGCTGCAGGAGCAGCAGGCCCGGGTGCTGGCGCTGTACTTCGAAGGCTCACCGGTGCAGCAACTGGTCGAGGGCCAGCCCGGAATCGTGGTGCTCGACACCACGCCCTTCTATGCCGAGAGCGGCGGCCAGGTCGGCGACCAGGGCGTGCTGATCGCCGAGGGCCTGCAGTTCGGCGTCGAGGACACGCAGAAGATCAAGGCCGACGTCTTCGGCCACCACGGCACGCAGACGCAGGGCACGCTGAAGGTGGGCGACATTGTCAGCGCGCGCGTCGACACCGAGCGCCGCGCCGCGACCATGCGCAACCACAGCGTCACCCACCTGATGCACAAGGCGCTGCGCGAGGTGCTGGGCGGGCACGTGCAGCAGAAGGGCTCGCTGGTCGACGCCGACAAGACCCGCTTCGACTTCGCGCACAACGCGGCCGTCACCGCCGAGCAGATCCTCGAGATCGAGCGTCGCGTGAACGCCGAGATCCTCGCCAACCAGGCGACCCAGGCGCGGCTGATGGACATGGAGTCGGCGCAGACGACCGGCGCCGTGATGCTGTTCGGCGAGAAGTACGGCGAGACCGTGCGGGTGCTCGACATCGGCAGCAGCCGCGAACTCTGCGGCGGCACGCACGTGGCGCGCACCGGCGACATCGGCCTCTTCAAGATCACCAGCGAAGGCGGCGTGGCCGCGGGCGTGCGCCGCATCGAGGCCGTCACTGGGGCCAACGCGCTGGCCTATCTCCAGCAGCTCGAGGCCACAGTGCACAGCGCGGCCGCGACGCTGAAGACGCCGGCCTCCGAACTGCAGGCCCGGCTCGCGCAGGTACTCGATCAGGTGAGGACACTGGAGCGCGAAGTCGGCTCGCTCAAGGGCAAGCTGGCATCGTCCAAGGGCGACGAGTTGCTGGCGCAGGCGATCGACGTCAAGGGCGTCAAGGTGCTGGCTGCCAAGCTCGATGGCGCCGACGCCAAGACCTTGCGCGAGACCATGGACAAGCTCAAGGACAAGCTCAAGACCGCGGCCATCGTGCTGGCGGCGGTCGATGGCGCCAAGGTGCAGATCGCGGCCGGCGTCACGGCCGACACCATGGGCCGCGTGAAGGCCGGCGAACTGGTCAACTTCGTCGCCCAGCAGGTGGGCGGCAAGGGCGGCGGCAAGGCCGACATGGCGATGGCCGGCGGCACTGATGCGGCGGGCGTCCCGGCGGCACTGAAGTCAGTGCAGGGTTGGGTCGCGGAA
>NZ_JBFUIU010000441.1:0-7572 GCF_056401695.1 Variovorax sp. P4_D9 | reverse complement strand
CGCATGCGCCCAGCCGAAGCGCAGCACTTCATCGGTCGGCATGCCGGCGCCGGCGCGGCCGAGTGCCAGGCGCGCGGGCGTCGACTGGCGCCAGTCGCGCCAGGGGCTGGTAGTGACGATGTCCTTCATCGGGCCAGCGCCGTCAAGGCGCCCATGTCGGCCAGCAGGCGATTGGCCGCAGGCGGCTGCAGCCGGCCCGCGCGATCGCTGATTTGCATGCGCTGCAGCCAGGCTTCGAATTCGGGGGCGCGCTTCAGGCCCAGCGTTTCGCGCAGGAACAGCGCGTCGTGGAAGGACGTGCTCTGGTAGTTGAGCATCACGTCGTCGGCGCCCGGCACGCCCATGATGAAGTTGATGCCCGCCGTGCCGAGCAGCACCAGCAGCGTGTCCATGTCGTCCTGGTCGGCCTCGGCATGGTTGGTGTAGCAGATGTCGCAGCCGATCGGCAGGCCCAGCAGCTTGCCGCAGAAGTGGTCCTCGAGGCCGGCGCGGATGATCTGCTTGCCGTCGTAGAGGTACTCGGGCCCGATGAAGCCGACCACGGTGTTGATCAGCAGCGGCTGGTAGCGGCGCGCCAGCGCATAGGCGCGTGCCTCGCAGGTCTGCTGGTCGACGCCGAAGTTGGCGTTGGCCGACAGCGCGCTGCCCTGGCCGGTCTCGAAGTACATGCAGTTGCGCCCCACGGTGCCGCGGTTCAGGGCCTGTGCGGCGGCATGGGCCTCGTCGAGCAGCTCAGGCGTGACGCCGAAGGAGAGGTTGGTCTTCTCGGTGCCGCCGATCGACTGGAACACCAGGTCGATCGGCGCGCCGGACTCGGCCAGCTTCAGCGTGTGGGTGACGTGGGTCAGCACGCAGCTCTGCGTCGGGATCTCGAAGCGCTGGATCACCTCGTCGAGCAGGCGCAGCAGTTCGCCCAGCACCGGCAGGCTGTCGGAGGCCGGGTTGAGCCCGATCACGGCATCGCCGGCGCCCATCAGCAGGCCGTCGAGCGTCGAGGCCGCGACGCCGCGCAGGTCGTCGGTCGGGTGGTTGGGCTGCAGCCGCACCGCGAGATGGCCGGGCAGGCCGATGGTGTCCCTGAAGCGCGTGACGACGCTGCACTTGCGCGCCACCGCGACCAGGTCCTGGTTGCGCATCAGTTTCGAGGCAGCGGCCACCATCTCGGGCGTGAGGCCGCGCGCCAGCGCGGTCAGCGTCGCCGTGTCGGCGTGCTCGGACAGCAGCCAGTTGCGGAAGTCGCCGACCGTCAGGTGGGACACCGGCGCGAAGGCCGTGGCGTCGTGGCTGTCGATGATCAGGCGCGTGATGTTGTCGGCCTCGTAGGGGATCAGCGCCTCGGTCAGGAACTGCTTGAGTGGGGTCACGGCCAGCACGTGGCGCGCCGCCATGCGCTGCTGCGCGTTGGCCGCGCCGATCTCCGCCAGGTAGTCGCCCGAACGCGCCGGGCTGGCGAAGGCCATGACCTGCTTCAGGTCGTCGAAGTCGAAGACCTGCGAATCGATCGTGGTGCGGTAGCGCATGGTGGGAGAGAAGGTGGGATCGGTGGGTCGTTGGCAACGCTGTGCAAGTGCGGTGCCAGGTCGGCGCCGACCCGGCAATAATGAGCCCGTTTTTTCATTCAACCAAGGGTTTGCCGTGCGATCAGTTCTTTGTGCCGCCGTCGTTTCGATGTTCGTCCTGCCGAGCGCCTTCGCGCAATCGGCGCCGGTCACCAAGCCCAGYGGCCTGGTGTTCCAGTCGCTGGTCGATGGCAAGGGAGCTTCGGCGGCCGCGACCGACGTGGTCAAGGTGCACTACCGCGGCACCTTCCCCGACGGCAAGGAGTTCGACAGCTCCTACAAGCGCGGCGAGCCGACCGAGTTTCCACTCAACGGCGTGATCCCGTGCTGGACCGAAGGCGTGCAGTTGATGAAGGTGGGTGGCAAGGCCAAGCTGACCTGCCCGCCGGCGATCGCCTACGGCACGCGCGGGGCGGGCGGGGTGATTCCGCCGAATGCCACGCTGAACTTCGAGATCGAGTTGATTGCGGTGAAGGGGAAGTAGCTTCGCTTGGGGGCCTTGCAGAGGCGGCGCGCGGCGGCGGGCGGATGCCCTGGACCGGCCGACGTCACCGGGCGCTTCGCGGCTGCCCTGCGCTGCTCGCGGCGCCTCAACGGCCGGCCCAGGGCATACCGCCCACCACCCCTGAGAGGTCGGGGTTGCATCGTCGTTGGCGACGCCACCGCCCCTTGAACACCCCTGAGCCCGGCATGCGGTGCGGGACGGGCGATCCCCTCTGCGCCGCTGAGGAGCGCAGCTTCAGGCGGAAAGAGGGCCGTGCATGTTTGAGCGAAGCGAGCTTCGCGTGGACCCCGCCTGGAGCGAGCACCGCAAGGGAGCTCGAAGGGCCGGCGCAGTGGGGTCGACTGGCCCGTACCGCGTGCTGGGCGCCCGTCCCAGCGGCAGGCCTTGACCCCTGGACTCCCTTTAAGACGACTGGTACAGATACAGCCAAGTCTCCGACAAGGTGTGGTCCCCGTTCTTCAGGAACAGCCGCATGTCCACCGGCTCCGGGCCCTCGGGCGTGAAGTCGAACTGGGCCCGCCAGTGACCCGGCACGCCGTTCGGCACCGGCTCCGCGAAGATGTAGGAGAACTTGCCGCGCGTGGCGGTCAGCACCAGTTCGGGCTTGACGCCGAAGGGCAGCGATTCGAGCGGCTTGCCGATGAACTCGACCATGAACTTGCGCACCCCCGGCGGCCGTGGCTGGCCCGGTTGTCCGCCGCGTCCCATGCGGGTGGCGATGCAGCGCGCGAGCGGCGACGGAAACGGCTCATCGGCGCTCCAGTGGAGCCGGTACTTGAGCGCCACGCTGGAGCCCGCGGCGGCCGGCGCCTTGGGCACCCAGCAGGCCAGCACGTTGTCGTGGATTTCGTCGTCGGTCGGGATCTCGATCAGTTGCACCGCACCTTCGCCCCAGGCGCCGATCGGCTCGACCCAGAGGCTTGGGCGCCTCTCGTAGTAGACGCCGTCCTGATAGTGGTCGAAGCCGCGGTCGCGCTGCAGCAGGCCGAAGCCCTTCGGGTTGTTGTCGCTGAAGGCCGAGGTGCGGGTCTGCGTCGGGTTGTTGAGCGGCCGCCAGATGCGCTCGCCGGCGCCGTTCCAAATCGCCAGGCCATCCGAGTCGTGCACCTCGGGGCGCCAGTCGATGCCCRTGGGCTTCGCGGTCTCGGAGAACCAGTACATCGAGGTCAGCGGCGTGAGCCCGAAGCGGGCGACGTCGCGGCGCAGGAACAGGCGGCAGTCGATGTCCATCAGCACGCCTTTGCCACGCTGCAGGACAAACTTGTACGCGCCCGCGATGCTCGGGCCTTCGAGCAGGGCGTAGACCGTCATGGCGTCCCAGCCGGGGGCCGGCGGCTCGAAGTAGAAGCGCGTGAAGTTCGGGAATTCCTCGGCCCGATCGGGCACCGCGGCGTCGAGCGCGATGCCGCGCGCCGACAGGCCGTACTGGTAGAGCTCGCCGATGGCGCGGAAGTAGGCGCCGCCGAGGAAGGCCACCCAGTCATTCTTCTGCCAGGGCCGCTTGGCTTGGTCGCCCAGACGGCTTTCCTGCACCCGGAAGCCCGCAAAGCCGGCGCCGGCCGGCAACTGCCGGGCCGGGCTGTCGGCCGGCATTGTGAAATAGGCGGGGTTATAGAGAATTTCGCGCGCAAAGGCGTCGCTGCCGGCGTTTTGGAGCACGTACATGTGGACCGGCGCCGGAAAGTAGCGGCCCAGATGAAAGAAGGTCACCGGGAACTGGCCCGGCCCGTCGCGGAACAATGCGTTGTCGGTGTCGAACCTGGTCTTGCCGTGGGCGTCGTAGTCGATGCGCTGCAGCACGTCGGCTGGCAGCGAGTTGTCGGCCGCATAGGGCTTAGCGGCCAGCGACTTCGACAGTGCAACAAGACGTTCGAAGGAGAAAGGGGCCGGCTGGCTCAGCTGGAGCCCGTGAGCCGCCAGGGCTTGCGCGGGCAGCCCCAGGGTGGCGAGGGCCAGCGAGGCGCCACCGGCGGCGAGGAGTGAGCGACGATCGATCATGAAGCCCCCAGCCTAGCGAAGCGGCAGCGCCGGAGCCGTAGGTCGAAGCCTGGAGAAACCGTCTTGCCGGCATGGTCCTACAGTCGAATTCGAAAGCAAGAGACGGAGTGCGCGGCGGATCGCCTTTTCCCACAGTGGATCCACCGATCAACACGCACGCAGAGGACGAACATGAACATGATCAACGCCAATGAAATGCGGGCCCTCGCCACGGCCAGCGATCCGCGCTGGGCGGCGGTGGCCGCGCGCGACCCGGCGGCCGACGGCCGCTTCTTCTACTCGGTCCGGACCACCGGCGTGTACTGCCGGCCTTCGTGCGCGGCGCGGCCGGCGCGGCCTGAGAACGTCGAATTCCACGCCACGGCTGCCGATGCGGAGCGCGCCGGCTTCCGGCCCTGTCTGCGCTGCAAACCCGACCAGCCGGCGCGGGCCGAGCGGCAGGCGGCGCAGATCGCCGCGCTGTGCCGCTTCATCGAGTCGGACGAGCAGGCGCCGACGCTCGACGAACTGGCGGCGCGCGCCGGCCTCAGCGCCTCGCATCTCCACCGGCTCTTCAAGGACGTCACGGGACTCACGCCGAAGGCCTATGTGGCGGCGCATCGGGCCCAACGCGTGCGCGAAGAACTGTCGCGCAGCGACTCGGTGACGAACGCGATCTACAGCGCCGGCTACAACTCCAACGGCCGCTTCTACGCCGACGCCGACCGGACGCTCGGCATGACGCCCACGGCCTGGCGCGCCGGCGGGGCCGACACCGAGATCCGCTTCGCCATCGGCGAGTGCGCGCTCGGCTCGATCCTGGTGGCGCAGAGCGACCGCGGCGTCTGCGCGATCACGCTGGGCGACGATCCGGACGCGCTGGCGCGCGATCTGCAGGACCGCTTCCCGAAGGCCCGGCTGGTCGGCAGCGATGCCGGTTTCGAGGCGCTGGTGGCGACGGTGGTCGGCTTCGTCGAGGCCCCGGCCCTCGGGCTCGACCTGCCTCTGGACCTGCGCGGCACCGCCTTCCAGCTGCGCGTCTGGCAGGCCTTGCGCGAGATCCCCGCCGGCACGACCGCGAGCTACAGCGAGATCGCCGAGCGCATCGGTGCGCCGAAGTCGGTGCGCGCCGTGGCCAAGGCCTGCGGCGCCAACACCCTGGCGGTGGCGATTCCCTGCCACCGCGTGGTGCGCAGCGATGGCAGCCTCTCGGGCTACCGCTGGGGCGTGGAGCGCAAGGGTGCGCTGCTGCGTCGGGAAGCGGAGCAAGTATGAGCGCACGAGACATCGACACGGTCGACTGGTCGCAGGTGGGCAGCGATCTCGACGAGCAGGGCAGCGCCTTGATGCCGGGCCTGCTGACACCCGATCAATGCCGTTCGATGGCCGCGCTGTATGCCGAGTCGAAGCCCTTTCGCAGCCGCGTCGTGATGGAGCGCCACGGCTTCGGCCGCGGCGAGTACAAGTACTTCGACTACCCGCTGCCGGCGCTGGTCGCCGGGCTGCGCGAAGCGGTCTATCCGCGCCTGGCGCCGATCGCCAACCGCTGGAACCAGGCCATGGGCATCGATGTGCGCTTTCCGCCGCAGCATGCCGAGTTCATCGCCCGCTGCCACGAGGCGGGGCAGGCGCGGCCGACTCCGCTGCTGCTGCAGTACGGCCCGGACGACTACAACTGCCTGCACCAGGACCTGTACGGCGAGCACGTCTTCCCGCTGCAGCTGGTGGTGTTACTGTCCGAGCCGGAGCGTGATTTCACGGGCGGCGAATTCGTCATGACCGAGCAGCGTCCGCGCACGCAGTCGCGGGCGATGGTGTTGCCGCTGCGCCAGGGCGATGCCGCGGTGATCGCGGTGCACCAGCGGCCGGTGCAGGGCACGCGCGGCGCCTACCGGGTCACTCTGCGGCATGGCGTGAGCCGCGTGCGTTCGGGCCGTCGGCATACGCTCGGCATCATCTTCCACGACGCCGCCTGAATGACGCTGGACCTGTTCGAGACCGAAGCCCCCTGGCGCGAGCCGCTCGCGCCCGGCGCGGTGGTGCTGCGGCGATTCGCGATCCGTCGCGAGGCCGCCTTGCTGGCGGCCGTGCAACGGGTGGTCGAGGCAGCACCGTTTCGCCACCTGGTCACGCCGGGCGGTTTCCGGATGCAGGTGGCGATGACCAACTGCGGCGCGCTGGGCTGGGTCAGCGACCGCCGCGGCTACCGCTACGACGCCAACGATCCCGACAGCGGACGGCCCTGGCCGCGCATGCCGGCCGAGTTCGCGCAACTGGCCGCCGAGGCCGCGGCCGAGGCCGGCTTCGAGGGTTTCGCGCCCGATGCTTGCCTGATCAACCGCTACCAGCCCGGCACCCGGCTGTCGCTGCACCAGGACCGCGACGAGCGCGACCACGGCCAGCCGATCGTCTCGGTATCGCTCGGCGTCCCGGCCATGTTCCAGTTCGGCGGCACCCGGCGCACCGACACGCTGCGGCGCGTGCCGCTGGCACATGGCGACGTGGTCCTGTGGGGCGGCCCAGCGCGGCTCAACTTCCATGGCGTGCTGCCCCTGAAGGACGCGCAGCATCCGCTGCTGGGTGACTGCCGCATCAACCTCACGTTCCGGAAGGCCGGTTGATCGGCTCGCGTGGCGGCAGCCGGCGTGTCTCGCCGATCGCCGTCACGAAGAAGTATTCCTCCGCCATGCCCTGCGCGGCGCGCAGTTCCGCGAGCTTGCGCGGCGGTTCGTCGAGCGCCTCGTCGGTCAGCTGGAACACGCCCCAGTGGATGCCGAGCGAGCGCTTGGCGCCGACATCGGCATGGATGCGCAGCGCTTCCTCCACATCCACGTGCTGGTTCGCCATGAACCAGCGCGGGGCGTAGGCGCCGATCGGGATCAGCGCGAGGTCGAAGCCGCCGCCGAGCGCGTCGGTTTGCCGGTCGCGGAAGTGATCGCGGATGTCGCTGAAATCGCGCGAATAGCCGGTGTCGCCCGTGAACAGCAGGTGGCAGTCCGGCGCCAGCACCGCGAAGCCGCCCCACAGTGTGGCCAGGGCATCGCGCGGACTGCGCGAGGACCAGTGCTGTGCCGGAACCAGCGCCACCTCGATCACACCGCTCGGGCCTTGGAGGCGCTGCCGGTCCCACCAGTCCAGCTCGACCGTGCGCGTGATGCCGCGCGCCGCCAGCCAGGTCTTGAGTCCGAGCGGCACCACGAACAGCGGCGGGCCGCCGGGCTGCCGGTTCAGCGCGAGCACGGAGGCCGCATCGAGATGGTCGTAGTGATTGTGCGAGACCAGCACCAGGTCCACGCGCGGCAGTTCGGCCAGCGCCAGCCCCGGGGCCGAATGGCGCCGCGGGCCGACCAGCGGCAGCGGCGAAGCCCGATGCGAGAACATCGGGTCGGTCAGCACGGTGAGACCGCCGAGCTGCACCATCGCCGTGGCGTGGCCGATCCAGGTGACGGCCGGCTGCATCGCGGCGCCGGCATCGGMGTTGCCGCGCAGCCAGGCCAGTTCGGGCGCGACCCGGGGCGTCGGTGCCAGCGG